>JAFGKG010000118.1 GCA_016928715.1 Chloroflexia bacterium | reverse complement strand
TGCCCGAGACCTCGCCCAAGGCGATGCGAAAGACCAATTCGCCCCGGTCCTCGTCGGCCATCAACAGGGAGCCGGTCTCGACCCCGATCACGTCGCTGGTGCGCAGCATGATAGTGGTCAGGATCTTTTCCAGGTCCAGGTCCGAGGTCAGGGCCAGGCAGGCCTCGTTCAGCAGCGCCAGTTCGCGCACGTGCTGGCCGGCCGTCTCTTGCAGGCGGGCATTGGCCAGGGCCAAGGCGATTTGTTGGCCCAGGGAGGTCAGCATGTCGAGCTCGCGCGGCAGGTCCACGGAGGACTCTTTTCCCGCCACCTCCAGGACCCCCCACAGCCGGCCCTGTGCCAACAAGGGCACCAAGGCGGTAAAGCCATAGCCCACGGACCGGCTGAGGGGGCCGCCCTGCTCCAGGTCGCCCCGGGAGACCGTGGCCTCGCTGACCTCGTGAAACGGTTCCAGGCTCTCATCGTCCCAGAATAGTCGCCGCCGCGTCAGGCTGGAGGCGATGGTCCGGGGCAAGCCGCGGTGGGCCAGGGGAATCAAGGCCCCACCTTCTTTGACGAAAACGATCGCTGCGTCCAACTGCAGCGACTGCAGGGTCTGATCCATCGCCCGCTGCAGGATATGGTACAAATCGGCCGCCAGGCTGGCCTCACGAGCGACCTCGCGCAGCGAGAGCAGATTGCTCATCTGCCACTGCAAGTTCTCTGTGAGATCGAACTCTCGCCGGGCCGCGCGTCCCTTTTCCAAATTGTGCTGCACACGATCCAGCATCTCTTCGGGCACGATGGGCTTGCTATAATAGTCGTCGGCGCCGCGGCGCATGGCCGCCACCGCCGTCTCGGCCGAGGGCGGGGACAGCACAATAATCGGGCAATAGCGGCGCCGCTCCTTCATCTGCACGAGCAGGTCCAGGCCGTCCGCGTCAGCAAGGCTCAATTCCAACAGGACCAGATCGGGGTCATCCTGGATGAACACGCGCAGGCCGGCCTTGGCACTGGTGGCCGTCAGAACCTCGTACTTTTGCCGGCCCAGGATGCGGAGAACCTGGCTCAGAATGTGGGGGTCGCTGTCAATGACCAAAATCCGAGATGGCCCATTTGCCTCCTCGACAGGGTGCATGCAATTTCCTCCACGGCCATAGCTCGACTCAGCCCATATCCATGCTATGGTGTAGAAATCTCGTTGGCTAGGCCTATTGTACTATATCATGACCAGAGATGCAAGAGGCAGGAAGGAATAAAGATGCAGGAATCAAGAGGATAGAAGCAACAGTCCGTTCGGGCGTATTCCAGTTGCACCCCGACGATGACTGTAGTACAATGGGATCGTTCAAATACCTGCCCATCCATTGCGGGGGCAGCGAGCACGCCCAAGGAGACAAAACGATGCTAAAAGTAGCCCTACTCGGCTTGGGACTCGTCGGCGGATCGCTGGGGCTGGCCTTGCAGGACGCCATGAGGGACAAAGAGGCGTCGGGGGGGGGATTCCAGATCGTCGGCTATGACGAGGATCGCCAGGCCCAACGAGAAGCCCGCCTGCGCGGGGTCATTGACCGGGCGGCCGACCGCCTGGAGGAAGCTGTGCAGGACGCCGGCCTCATCGTCATCGACGGCCCGGCCCACCAGGTGGGCGAAATGCTGCGGCTCGTCGGCCCCCACCTGGAACCCGGCGCCATCGTCACCGATACCGCCAATACCAAGGCCCAGACGCTGCGCTGGGCCAAGGACTTTTTGCCATCCGAGGTCAGCTTTATCGGGGGGCATCCCATATTTGCCCCGGAAAAAGAGGTGGATTGGGATGTCGGCATCAAGGGCGCCCGGCCCGAACTGCTCCAGAACGCCATCTACTGCCTCTGCCCGGCCCGCAGCGCCACCGACCAAGCCATCGAAACCATCAGCGGCATGGTGCACATGGTCGGCGCCAACGCCTACTTCCTGGACGCCCTGGAGCACGATGGACTGCTGGCCGGCACCAGCCATCTGCCCCACCTCCTGGCCGCGGCCATGATGTACACCACCGCGTCCAGTGCCTCCTGGCGCGACCTCAAGCTGCTGACCGATCCCTTCTTCCGCCACCTGAACTGGATGATTACCCCCCCTGCCGCAGCGCTGCACCAAGCCGCCCTGACCAACCGCCAGTCCCTATTGAGCTGGCTGGACCGCGTCGTCGGCGTACTGCAGCAGGTGCGCCAGGAGCTGTCGGACGATCATAGCGACGGCCGCTTTATCCTGGACATGCTGGAGGAGGCCCAGGCCGCCCGGCGGGACTGGATACAGAACCGCGACGAACGCGAGGGCGAGGCCGGCAGCGATTCGATGGCCGGCGTCGAGACACCGGGGCAGCAGATGCTGCACATGTTTGTGCCCCGCTTTTTCCAACGGAAACCGCCGGAGGAGGAATAGCCCTTGGCCAGAGGACGCAGCTATCGCCTGATCGATCACACCGCGGATTTCGGGCTGGAGATCTGGGGCCGGACCTTGGAGGAACTCTTTTGTCACGCCGCCGAGGGCATGATGACCCTACTGGTCACCCTGCCGGCCGTACAGGCCCACGAGGAACAGATCGTCGCCGTAGAGGGCCACGACCGCGAGGAACTGCTGGTGTCCTGGCTCAACGAACTGCTCTACCGGGCCGAGGTGGAAGAGTTCCTGGCCCGCCGCTACGAAATCCTGGAAATGGACGAACGGCACCTGCGCGCCCGCGTCTCGGGCGAAACCTTCGACCCCGACCGCCACGGCTGGGGGGCCGGCATCAAGGCCGCCACCTATCACGACCTGCACATCGAGCGTGCGGAGGAGGGAGAATGGCGGGTGGTGGTGATATTTGATACCTAGACCTTTGGAACGTTAAAACGTTCTAACGTTTTCGGAGGAGCGGAACGTGGATCTGGTCGTTGTCAATGGCCTTGTCGTCACTGCAGACGCCCAATTCAAGGCGGATGTGTTGTGTCGGCAGGGGCGCATCTCCGCCATAGGAGACAACCTCTTTCGGCAAGGGATGGAAAAAATCGACGCCGCCGGCTGCTACGTCCTGCCCGGCGGCATTGACGCCCACGTGCACCTGCAGATGCCCGTGGGCGACCTGGTCTCTACCGATGACTTTGGCAGCGGCACCGCGGCCGCGGCCTGCGGCGGCACCACCACCATCGTTGATTTTGCCACCCCCGAACGCGGCCAGGCGCTGGAGGAGGCCGTGCGGCTGCGCCGGGCCGAGGCCGACGGGCAAGCAGCTATCGACTACGGCCTGCACCTGGCCCTGGTCGACGACTCGGAGGAAACCCTGGCCGCCCTGCCGGGCCTGGTCCGGGCCGGCTACAGCAGCTTCAAGATCTATACCGTCTATGACGGCCTGTACCTGGAGGACCCCGCCATCCTGCGCCTGCTGCAGGTCGCCGCCGAGCAGGGGGTGACCGTCCTAGTCCACGGCGAAAACCGCGCTATCGTCGATTATTGCACGCAGCGCTTGCTGCAGGCCGGCCACAGCGCCCCCCGCTACCATCCCCAGGCCCGCCCGGCGGCCGCCGAGGCCGAGGGCGCCGCCCGCGTGATGGCCCTGGCCCAGGTCACCGGCGCCACCCTCTGCATCGCCCACGTGAGCTGCGAGCAGGTGCTGGAGGAGGTGCGCCGCGCCCGCGCCCGCGGCCAGGCCGTCCACGCCGAAACCTGCCCCCACTACCTGCTGCTGACGCAGGAGGAATACGAGCGCCCCGGATTCGAGGGGGCCAAGTACGTCCTCACCCCGCCCCTGCGCAGCGAGGTCGACCGAGAAGCGCTCTGGCAGGCCCTGGCCGCCGGCGAGTTCCAACAGGTCTCTACCGACCACTGCCCCTGGAACTATGCCGCGCAGAAGGAGCGGGGCCGGGAGAATTTCGCCCTCATCCCCAACGGCGCCGCCGGCATCGAGACGCGCCTGCCCCTGCTCTGGAGCGAGGGCGTGGGCCGGGGCCGGTTGAGCCCAGAGCAGTTCGTGCAGCTTACGGCCAGCGGGCCGGCCCGCGCCTTTGGCCTCTACCCCCGCAAGGGCGTCCTGGCCCCCGGTGCCGACGCCGACATTGTCGTCTGGGACCCCCACCGCCGCCTCACCCTGCGCGCCGCCGACCTGCACCAACGGGTGGACTATTGCCCCTACGAGGGCTGGCCGGTGCAGGGTTACCCCCGCGACGTCTTTTTGCGGGGGCGCCCCCTCGTCCGCGGGGGCCAGTTTGTGGGCGAACCGGGCGGAGGCCGCTTTGTCGAGCGCTCCAGCCAGCCGGCCTGATCCCAGGAGGTGTCCCGTGGGCCATCGTCCCAAGCACCGCTACATCGTCCGCACCCCGATGCCCGCGCCCGCCGAGCCGGCCCTGCCGGCCGGCCCCGTCCCCCCCTATATGAGCCGGCGCCGCTATTACCGCCTGCTGGCCACGTTGGCCCGGCGCCAGCCCGACCTGGCCGTGCTGCTGGAAAACCTGCACGACCCCTACAACGTCAGCGCGGTGCTGCGCACCTGCGACGCCGTGGGCGTCGGCGCGGTGCACCTACTGTACACCCAGGAGGAGCCCCCCGAGCTTTCCCGCAAGGTCTCGAGCAGCGCCCACAAGTGGCTGGACCTGCACTGGCAGCCCTCGCCGGAGCAGGCCTACGCCGCCCTGCGCCAGGCCGGCCTGCGCATCTATGCCACCGGCCTGCGCGAGGACGCGCTGCCCCCCCACCAGGTGGACTGGACCCAGCCCTGCGCATTGGTGCTGGGCAACGAAAACCGCGGGCTCTCCGAGGCAGCGCTGGCACAGGCCGACGCCGTCATCTATATCCCCATGCGGGGCATGGTGCAGAGCGTCAACGTCAGCGTGGCCGCGGCCATGCTCCTGTACGAGGCCCAGCGGCAGCGCCAGGAGGCCGGTTTTTACGACCGCCCCCGCCTGCCCGAACCGGCCTGGCGCGCCCTGCTGGAACGCTGGCTGGAGCGTGAGCGCCAACGCAAGTGATTTGGGCGTACACTTGAACGTTAACACGACCCCAAAAGGACGGCTTTTGAGCATACGGGCTGCATTTTTATCACCAACCCGCCGTTGGCGAGACATACAGGCCATGGCGGGTATAGTATATCGTTAAGGTATTATGCGAATCCCGAGGACGCCATGGACCAACAAAAACACCGGCGGGCGCTTTTGCTCCTGGCTGCGAGCACAATCGGTCTCTTTTTCCTGGCCGCTGGCCTCTCCGAAGTCGAGTTGATGCCAGGTGTTTCATTTCCCCTAGGCGGATCAGAGGGAGCCGGCGACGCCCAAGTTTTGGGACAACCGATCGGACTTGTGGGCCTGGATGACCATTGGATGACGGCCATTATGATCAGCATGCAGCTAATGGCAATCTCTGCGATCCTGGGTTTTGTTTTTTCCAAATGGTTTCGTCAGCAGGCGCTGAAGCACATATATGTTGTGGTCTTGTACACAGTGATTGTCTTTGTGGGGGTGCGCAGCCTGCTCTTGCTGCAAATCAGCTATCGTTTAAAAGATATTCCCCCTGGCTGGGGGGGCATATCACCTGGCGGTCAGTTTTTGCCCCCGTCGCCCGAGTTTGTGCCTGACCCTCCCCATTGGCTTTCCTTTGTCCTGAGCCTGCTGTTGCTCTGCTTGCTTGTTGGCGTGGCCTGGTATCTTGGGCGCCGTTTTCGCCGATCCACCAGCACGGCCGAGTTGATCGCGATGGAGGCCCAGGAAACGTTGGAATCGCTGCAATCGGGCCAAGACCTGGGGGATGCTGTGCGGCGCTGCTATTTCGACATGATCCAAGTCCTGCGACGGCAGCGCGGTCTTGGCCGTGAGCAAGCTGTGACACCCCGCGAGTTCGAGCACCAACTACTGCAAACCGGTTTGCCCCAACAAGCGGTGCGCCGCCTAACCCGGCTCTTTGAATCGGTGCGTTATGGCGCCCGTACTCCCGGTAAAGAGCAGGAACAGGAAGCCATCGCCTGTCTGAGGGCGATTATCGAGTCCGTAGGAGGTTCCTCCTGAAGCAGCGGTCACTCATTCTGCGTATGGTATTATTGTTACTGGTATTCGTATTGCTACTGTTGGCGGTGCTTTTGCGTGAGTTTGTGCACCAGTTTATATTGCTGCCGCTTCTGTACGTGTGGTGGCTTTTGCGTTTATTCTACCACAGCGTACCCCAACTGATCTTTTGGGGCTTTTTTATGCTCCTAGCAGCGCTCATTCTCTTGCGCAGTTTGTTTCGGCACGAGGGCAAGCGTTCCGAGACCAGCGACGTGATTCACGGGGAGTACTTTGGCCCGGTGCAGACTTGGGCCCACTGGATCCAGTGGGCCAAGCAGAGCCATTATTCCCGCTGGCGTCTTGCCCGACGTTTGGCTGAGCTCACCCAGGATATACTGGTTTACCAGGATCAGTTGAGTATCGCCGAGGCTCGGCGCATTCTAGACGCCGGTGAACTGGAGGCGCCCGTGGAGGTTCGGGCATACCTACAAAAGGGCCGCGCTCGCCACCATTTCACGTCCTTTTCCCGGTTTAGGCATGTTTTGACCCGAAAGAAACAGCCCTCTGCCCTAGAGTTGGACCCGGAACGGGTCATCGAGTTCCTGGAAGAACGATTGGAGGTACGACGTGACCATTGAAATCAACCAAGTATGCGAGCTGGGGAGCCTGGTTATTCGCCAGATCGAGCGGGCTATTGTAGGCAAACGATCTTTGCTACAGAAAATCCTGGCCGCCGTGTTGGCCGGGGGGCATATCCTGTTGGAGGACTATCCGGGCTTGGCCAAGACCCTGACGGCCAAAACTTTTGCCACAGTCCTGGGGCTGGATTTTAAGCGTATCCAATTCACCCCGGATCTGCTGCCGGGCGACATCACAGGGGGATACATCTTTGACCGTGTCCAAAACTGCTTTGAACTGCGTCGGGGACCTCTATTCGCCAACATTATCCTGGCTGACGAGATTAACCGGGCCTCACCCAAGACCCAGTCTGCCCTGCTGGAGGCGATGCAGGAATACCAGGTTACGCTGGAAGGTGATACCATGGTGCTGCCCCAACCTTTTGTCGTTATGGCAACCCAGAACCCTATTGAGTACGAGGGCACCTTTCCTTTACCAGAAGCCCAGTTGGACCGCTTTCTGCTGAAACTCGCCATCGGCTATCCCACGGCAGAGGAAGAGCAGGAGATTCTGCGGCGACGGCGGGAACGGCGCCAAGATGAGTTCGAGTTGGAGCCGGTGATTGATGCGGGACAGCTTTTGGCGATGCGCGAGGTTGTCGAGAGGGTCCATGTGGATCCGGACATTGAGCGCTATATGGTGGATTTGGTGGGGGCAACCCGCCAGGGCAAGCGGGTGGCGGTAGGAGCGAGTCCTCGTGGCTCCCTGGCTTTACTCAAGTTGACCCGTGCGTGGGCCGCCCTGGACGGCCGCGATTATGTGCTGCCTGATGATGTCAAACTTTTTGTTGAGCCGGCCCTGGTGCACCGCCTGATCTTGAAACCGGACCTGTGGATGAAACAAAATGCGGCCAACGAGGTAATCGCAGATATTGTCCGGACCGTCCCCGTCCCGGTCATTGACGGAGCATAATATGCGTAAGGACTGGAACATAGACAAGATCCTACGGCAAGGCTTTTGGAGGCGACAACGGGAGGAGCAAGACAAGGACTCGCCCCAAGGCCTGTCAGGGATGGAGCCGACCTCGGCAGGGCGGGGGGTTTCTGAGCCGGCCTTTTGTCCCGAACACCCCCTCCCTGGCCGGGCCGTCGCAGCCCGCCGCCGCCTGCTGCTGGTCCTGTGTGTCTATGGTCTGATATTTTTGGGCCTGGCTGTGCGCAACGGGCGCATTCTGGCCTTGGTTTTGCCCCTGCTGCTCTATCTGGGATTGGCTTTTTTTCACGCCCCGCCCGAGATTCGCCTGCATGTTGCCCGCAGTTTGAGTTCCGATCGTGTTACCCAGGGTACAACGGTAGAGGTCAGATTGTCCATTACCAATTTGGGTGCGGCCCTGGAAGATGTACTGCTGATCGACTGTGCGCCCCCACTGCCCCTGAAAAAGGGGCGAATGCGACTGCACTGTAGCCTGCAAGCCGGCGAGACGCTGGAATGGTCCTACATTGTGGACGGCGGGCGGGGCAACTATGTTTTTCGGGGCATACACGTTCTAGCGTCGGATCGATTGGGATTGTTTCAGCGTTGGGCGACTTTTGATGCTCCGGAGCGGCTCTTTGTAATGCCGGAGGTGTTTAACCTCAAGCGGATTGCCATTCGTCCCCAGCGAACGCGGGTCTATTCTGGGCTGATTCCGGCCCGGCTTGGAGGCCCGGGGGTCGAGTTTTTTGGCGTACGCGAATACCAGCAGGGCGACTCTGTGCGTTGGATCAACTGGCGGGCCACCGCGCGTCAGCAGGAGAAATGGTTGATCAACGAGTTTGAGCAGGAACGGGCCGCCGATGTGGGTTTAATCCTGGATACACGCCGGCGCAGCTATCGACAAGCCGGCAACGAGGTGCTTTTTGAATATGCCGTGCAGGCAACGGCGGCCCTGGCGGACCGTTTTTTGAGCGATGGGAACCGCGTTGGGCTGTTGCTCTACGGGGACTTGTTGAGTTGGACTTTTCCCGGTTATGGTAAAATCCAGCGAGAGCGTATTTTACAGTCTCTGGCGCAGGCTCGTCTGGGCGAAAGCCTCTATTTTGACGAGTTTCGCCACTTGCCCACGCGCCTTTTTCCCACGCACTCGCAAGTTGTGCTCATCACACCGTTGCTGCAGGAGGATCTGCCCATGTTGATCCTGCTGCGCGCCCGGGGCTACCAGCTTTTAGTGATCAGTCCCGACCCGGTGTCTTTTGAGGAAAGGTATTTGAAAAAATCACCCGAGATCGAGTTGGCAAAACGGTTTGCCTACCTGCAGCGGGTGCTGCTGCTGCACAATCTGCGCCAGGCTGGTGTGCGTGTTCTGGACTGGCAGACGGGCACGCCCCTCGCCCAGGCAGTACATGCCTCACTGGGTCGACAGCCGGTCTGGTTTCAAGCCCTGGGCTTGGAGGTATAGTCGTGGCGCGGTGCTTGCTCTGCTTAGGCCTTGTACTGGCAACTGGCAGTCTCGCTTTCGGCTATGCTTGGGCTGGCTGGATGTTTGCCATATTCCCCCTGGTAGCCTGTGGGCTATTCTGGCTGTTGGGCCTTTGGCAGGGCTGGGGTTGGGTTGGCACAGCAATTCTGCTCGTGTTTATTTTGGCAGCGGCTGGCGGGCTGCTGCTGAACCTGGGACCGGGCTGGATGCTGCTGGGCCTGGTGGCGGCCCTGGTGGCCTGGGATTTGGATCACCTGTCGCGGCGGCTGCACGGCGCAGAGACAGAGACCCGACGGATGTTGGAACGTGCCCACATACTGCGTCTGCTGCCGGTGGTCACCGCAGGCTTGTTCCTCGGCGGTGCGGCCATGGTCCTGCGCGTCCGCTTCGGTTTTGGCCTGGCACTGCTCTTGGGCCTGTTGCTGGTGGTCGGCCTGAGTAGGGTGCTGGGCTCTTTTGCACAACGTTGAGCGGTTGAGGCTCTTGCTTGCGCAGTCCGGCACAATGGTGTACAATAACAAGCGATCGGGGGCCGCCGGCCCCCGACCACCGGACCGCAAGCATGCAGCCATTCTCTAGCCAAAAGGAGGCCCCCATGGAGTTCGCCTTTACCCCCGAGCAGGAACTGATTCGCAAGACCGCCCGCGAGTTTGCCGAGGAGGTCGTCGCCCCACGCGTGGCCGAGATGGAAAAGACCCGCCAGCCACCGCTGGATCTTTTCAAGGCCCTGGGAGAGCGGGGATTTCTCGGCATCACCGTGCCAACCGAGCACGGCGGGCTCGGCCTGGGCTATGTCGCCCGCACCATCGCCATTGAGGAAATCTCGCGCATCTCGCCGGCACTGGGCTACATGCTGCAGGTCTTTGCCCTGGGCATGGCCCCCATATTGGATTATGGCAGCGAGGAACAGAAGCGAAAATTCCTGCCGGACCTGGTCACGGGCGATGCCTTTGCCACCGTCACCGTGACCGAGGCCACCGGCGGCACCGACCCGCGCGGCATCACCAGCACCGCCGAGCACAAGGGCGACCACTGGGTGCTCAACGGCCGCAAGGTCTTTATCACCGGCTCCTCCCTCTGCAAGTGGCAGACGATCACCGCCATCAGCGGCCAGGACGACCGCGGACGCACCGAGATCAGCGCCTTTTTGGTCTCCCCCGACATGGAGGGCTGCCGGCCCGGGCGCGAGGAACACAAGATGGGCCTCTGGGGCACCCAGTTGGGCGAGCTGGTCATGGAGAACTGTATCGTGCCGGAGGAGAACCTGCTGCTGGCGCGCGGCAAAGGCCTGCGCGTGGCCCTGACCGCTATCTCGGAAACCGGCCGCTCCGGCGTGGCCGCGGTGGGACTGGGCGTGATCCAGCGCGCCCTGGAAGAGTCGGCCAAGTTTGCCAACGAGCGCGTCGTCGGCGGCAGCCCCATCGGCCAATACCAGGGCATCCAGTTCAAGATCGCCGATATGGCCCTGGCCCTGGACGCCGCCCGCCTGCTCTGCTACCGCGCCTGCTGGCTCAAGGACCAGGGCGAGCGCTGCGACGTCGAGATGGCCAAGGGCAAGCTCTTTGCCACCGAGGCGGCCATGGTCGCCGCCCGCCACTGCGCCGAGATTCACGGCGGCTACGGCTGGCTGGAGGAATATGTAACGCAGCAGCTCTACCGCGACGCGGCCATCCTCATCCCCTCCGCCGGCACCTCGGAGAGCATGCGCATCGTTATCGGCCGCTCCGCGCTGGCGGGGTAGGGGCCCGGTGACATCCTCCGCCAGCTCAAGCAGGCGGTCCCCAGCAGGAGGTTTTTTATGGATATCGTGGTCTGCGTCAAGCCGGTCCCCGATCCCAAGCAGTGGTCCAAGCTGCACCTGGACCCGGTGACCAAGGTACTGCGCCGCGAGGGCATCGAGACGGTGCTCAACCCCCACGACAAGCACGCCCTGGAGGCGGCCCTGCAGATCCGCCAGGCCCACGGCGGGCGCATCGGCGTAGTCAGCATGGCCCCTCCCTGGACGCAGGAGGTCCTGCGCGAGACCCTGGCCCTGGGCGCAGACGAGGTGCTGCTGCTCTCGGACCGGGCCTTTGCCGGAGCCGACACCTGGGCCACCGTGCCGGTGCTGGCGGCGGGCATCCGCCGCTGGGGCCGGCCGGACCTGGTGCTCTGCGGGGCCGAAAGCGTCGACGGCAGCACCGGACAGGTGGGGCCCCAGTTGGCCCACCTGCTGGGCTATGCCTCGCTCAGCTACGTCTGCGGCCTGGAGGAGGTCAGCCCCGAACGCATCATCGCCCATTGGCAGGTCGAGGAGGGCTATGCCCAGGTGGAGGTGCAACTGCCGGCAGTGCTGACCGTGACCCGCGAGTGCAACCAACCCCGCGGCCTGAACCTGATGGGCGTGGTCCAGGCCCGCAACAAGCCGCTGACCATGCTGACGGCGGCCGACCTGGACCTGGACCTGGACCGCTGCGGGCTGGGCGGCTCGCCCACCCAGATGGGCGATATGTGGATGCCCGAGAGCGGCCGGCGCCAGGTGATTTTGGAAGGCGAGACCGAGGAGGTCATCCAGGAATTGATCCGGCGGCTGTGCCAGGTCGCCGCGCTGCCAGAGTGAGGAGGCCGGACATGACGCAAGCTTTTTGGGTATTTGCCGAACAGCGCCGCGGCGCCCTGCAGCCGGTCAGCCTAGAGATCCTAGGCCGGGCCCGTGAACTGGCCGACCAGCACGGGCTGTCCCTGGAGGCCCTGCTGCTGGGGCACAACGCGGCGCCCCTGGCCGACGACCTGCTTGCCTACGGGGCCGACACCGTCTACTATGCCGACGATCCGCTGCTCCAGACCTACTCCCTGGACGCCTACGCCGCGGTAATCGAACGCTTGGCCCGCGAGCACCAGCCGGATGTGCTGGTGCTGGGGCACACCTCGCTGGGCCGGGACCTGGCCCCCATGGTGGCGGCGCGGCTGGACACGGGCCTGTCGGCCCACGTGACCGGGCTGGAATTTGACGAGGCCGGCCTGCTGCGGCAGATCGTGCCGGCCTTTGGCGGGCGGGGCATGTGCGCCATCCTCTGTCCCCAACACCGCCCCCAGATGGCCACGGTGCGCCCGGGCGTGCTGCAGCGGCCGGAGCGCCGGCCGGGCCACCGCGGCCAAATCGTGCAGGTCGAACCCGAAATCGACCCGGCGGCCCTGCGCACGCGCCTGCTGGAGGTGGTGCCCCAGGAAACGGACGTCGCCCCGCTGACCGAGGCCGAGATTGTCGTGGCCGGGGGGGCGGGTATGGGCGACCGCGAGGGCTGGAAGCTGATCGAGGAGTTAGCCGAGGTGCTCGGCGCGGCCGTGGGCGGCACCCGCCCGCCGCTGGACGAGGGCTGGATCGCCGAGGGGCAGATGATCGGCCAGAGCGGCGTCACTGTGCGGCCGCTGCTCTACATCGGGGCGGGCATTTCCGGCGAACTGCAGCACACCGTGGGCATCCGCGATGCCGGCGTGGTCGTGGCTATCAACGTCAATCCCAAGGCGGCGATCTTTCAAGAAGCCGACTTTGGCATCGTCGGCGACGCCCGCGAGGTCCTGCCGGCGTTGATCCAGGCCCTGCGGGAAAGACAAGAGTGCGAAGTAGAGAGCCTACCTTGAACTTGGGACTGCGTCAACTGTGGAACCAAATGGATTCTTTTTGGCGGCGGCGGAGCAGCGGGCAGGAGGACGCCACTTTTGTCGCCGCCTGCTACCAGGATCTGCTGGGGCGTCCGCCCGACGAGGACGCCCTGGCCAGCGCCCTGGAGGGCCTGCGGCGGGGCCGGCTGAACCGCCGGCGGCTGCAGCAGTTGTTGGTCCAGTCCGAGGAGCACCAGGCCTACGTCCGCCTGTGCCGGCTCTACCAGCAGCACCTGGAGCGCCCCCCCACGGCGGAGGAGCGCTGGCAGGGGCTGCAGTTGCTGCAGGAGCGGAGCCAGGAGGCCCTGGAAAGGGTGCTCCAGGAAAGCCTGGAGTACCAGTTCCGGGTGACCCCGCCGCCGCCCCCCCAAGCCCCCTACGCGGCCGAGGGCCCGCCCCGCGAGGTCTGGCTGGAACTGACCACCCACTGCAACATGCGTCCTCCCTGCATCATGTGTGGCAAGGCCGCCCTACCGGAGGGCACACCCTCCCACCACATGGACCCACAGCTCTGGCAGGGGCTTTTGCCGATCCTGCGGCAGGCCGACGGCGTCGGCCTGCACGGGGGCGGAGAGCCCCTGCTCTATCCCCACCTCTTTGATCTGCTGGCCCAATTGGACCCGCACCGCACCCAGGTCGGCTTTAATTCCAACGGGCACCTGCTGAGCGAAAAGACCTGCCGCCGGTTGATCGAACACCAGTTGACCTGGATCAGCGTCTCGGTCGATGCGGCCTCGCCCGAGATGTACCTGCGCCTGCGCCGCAGCGAGCGCTTTTCCCAGGTCCTGGACAACATTCGCCGCCTGGAGCAGCTCAAGGCCGAGCTGGGCAGCCGGCGCCCGCGCGTCGACATCAACATGACCGTAATGTGCACCAACCTGCCCGAGGTGGTGCCCTTTGTCGAACTGGCGGGCGAGCTGGGATTGCCCAAGGTCACCCTGCAGCAGATCATCCCCGGCGGGAATTGGGCACTGCAGGCGCCCGATGGCTATCTGTTCGACTATGCCCGGGAAGAGCTGCACCACTGCCTGCCCCAGCACGCCGAGGTGATGGGGCGGGCCTGGCCGCGGGCGCAGGCGTTGGGCCTGATCCTCGAGTACGAAATCGCCTACGCCGGCACCCGGCCGGATTGGCCCCAACAGTTCCTTCCTATGCCGCCGGCCCGGGGGCCGGCCCGGCCGGCAGCGCACCCCGAACGCCCGCCCCTGCCGGCGGCCTTTTGCGACGATCCCTGGACTACGCTCATGGTCTATGCCGACGGCCGGGCCACTTTTTGCTGCTACCACTACCCCGAGTCCGTCCTGGGTAACCTCAGCGAGCAGTCCCTGGAGGACGTTTGGAACGGCCCCCGGGCTCGCACTATCCGCCGCTGGGTTCTGGAGCAGGAGCGGCCCCTGTGCTGCGAGGGCTGCTTCAAGGTCTGCGACTAGTACACCGTCAGACATGTCTTGATGTGTCTGTCATTCTGAGCAAGCCGCCGCAAGGCGGCGCAGCAAAGAATCTCCTGGGTAAAACCGGCATCTTTTGCGATCCGGGAGATTCTTCGTCGTCGCAGTTGCTGCGCAACTGCTCCTCCTCAGAATGACAGAATTTATCTGACACTGTACTAGGGCTCGGCTTCCTCGCCCCCCGTCAAGGGCACAAAGCGCACCTGGCCATAGCTGGTCATCTGGGGCTCGCCGTCCACCTTTTCCACCAGACAGAGGGTCTGTCCCAGGCCCTGCGGTCCCACCGGGATCACCAGCCGGCCGCCCTCCCAGAGTTGTTCGAACAGGGCCGGCGGCAGGTGCTCCGGGGCGGCGGTAACAATGATCTTGTCGAAAGGCGCGTGCTCGGGCCAGCCATAGTAGCCGTCCAGGTTGGCCAGTGTATTAGCCATCCTTGGTCAGCAGATCCCGCAGGCCAGCCAGCGCCTCCTCCAGCGCCTCCTCCAGCCGGCCGGCGTCCGGCCCGCCGCCCTGGGCCTCTTGCGGCCGGCCGCCGCCGCGCCCGCCCAGGACCGCGGCGGCCTGGCGCACCAGGGCGCCCATATCCCCCGACAGATCCTCGTGGCGGACAAAGCAGAGCCGGGCCGTCTCACCGCCCAGGCCCAACAGGGCCACCCCGCCGGGCAGGGCGGCGATCTCGCGGGCCAGCAGGCGCAGCTCGTCCAGGGAGCGCTCGTTCAGCACGGCGCTGACCAGGCGGGCCGGCCCGACCCGCTCGGCCTGAGCGTAGCGCTCCTGGGCCTCATAGTGCAGCAAATCCTGGCGGGCTCGCTCCAGGCCCTTGCGCGCCGTCTCCTCGGCCTCGGCCAGGCGGGCGACAGCATCTGGCAGATCGGGCAGGCCCACCGTAAAGCGGCCGGCCAGTTCCCTGAGCAAATCGTGCTTCCAGCGGGCGTCGCGCAGGGCCCGCCAGCCGCAGAGAAAGCTGAGCCGGCTCTCCTTCCCCCGCCGTTCAAGCTGAATGAGCCGAATGTGCCCCACCTGCCCCGTGCGGGCGCAGTGGGTGCCCCCACAGGGGGACCAGTCCAACCCCTCCACCTCGACGATGCGCACCCTATCGTAGCCGAGCGGGGGCTTGCGCAGGGGCATGTGGGCCAGCTCGTGCTCCTGGACAAAACGGGCCCGGACCGGGCGATCCTCAAAAATGATGGCGTTGGCCCGCTCCTCGATCGCCACCACGTCCTCGGCCGTCAGGTTGCTGCGGTCCAGGTCGATGCTGCAATAGTCCGCGCCCAGGTGAAAAGAAACCGTCTCGGCCTGGTAGCGCTCGCTGCAGACCTGCGACAGGATGTGCTGCCCGGTGTGCTGCTGCATGTGGTCAAAGCGGCGCTGGCCGTCGACCTGGCCGCGCACCGCCTCCCCCGGCAGGCCGCCATCCAGGACATGCACGACGTCGCCATCCTGTTCCAGCACGTCCACTACGGCGACCCGTCGGGCGGGCTCGTCCAACGGGCGCAGCGTGCCCGTATCATGGGGTTGGCCGCCGGAGGTGGGGTAGAAGGCACTGCGGTCGAGCACGACGGCCGGCCGGCCCTCGCTCTGTCGTCTTGCCACCACCCGGGCCTCGAAGGAGAGCAGCGTGGGGTCGTCGTAATACAGGCGTTCTGTGGACATGGGGCCTCCTTGCTCCCGTCGGAGCACATCTCGAATCCGGCTGTTTCCATTATATGCCCTGAGCGGCAAAAGCGCAAAGGGCATATTCGTCCTTATCTGTGCTTTCGCTCACTTGACCCCGCGCCAGACCTTTGTTACAATGGGATCGTGTGGAGTCGTTCGATCTCGAGCTCTATGGGAGACAGGGGTTTGCCTGTAGCCCTGGCGGCCCAAAAGCCACGCCGAGCCCTTCCGAGATCGACCAATCAGCCCATTTAGCCAAAAGGAGAAAGCCATGGGAAAATTTGGTGAGCACTTGCAGACGGCGGACTGGAAATCCGAAAAGCACGTCCCGGTGATCGAGGCGCCGGACGAGGTCCAGGCCGGCGAGCCCTTTGTTGTCAACCTGATGGTGGGCAAAGAGATCGCCCACCCCAATACCACCGAGCACCACATCCGCTGGATCCGGCTTTACTTTCAGCCCGCCGGGGGCAAGTTCAGCTACGAGATCGCCTCCTGCGAGTTCAACGCCCACGGAGAGGCGGCCAAGGGCCCCAACACCGGCCCGGTCTATACCGAGCCCCAGGCGCTCTGCAAAGTCAAGCTGAACGAGTCCGGCACACTCTACGCGCTGTCCTTTTGCAACATCCACGGCCTCTGGGAAGCAGCCCACGATATCCAGGTCGTCGAGTAGGGACGGCGGAATCGACGAAAAGGAGGAATACATGTCGGACGTAATTGCCATGCTCAAGGCGGCGGCCATGGACGAACACGCCGCCATCATTCAGTACCTGCGGCACGCCTATTCCATGGGCGAGGGTGAGGAAGCCTGCGAGATCGAGGGCATCGCCCGCGAAGAGATGCGCCACTTTTGGATGCTCTCCCGCTGGATCGTCCGCCTGGGCGGCTCGCCCACCATCGAACGGGGCCTTGTCGACCTGGCCGGCGAGACCCTGGGGGATTGGATGGAACGGGACGTGCAGGCCGAGGACCGGGCTATCCACATGTACCGCGACATGCTGGCCAAGATCGAGAACCCCGATCTGCGCGCGGACATTGAGCGCATCCTGGCCGACGAACTCGTCCACCGGGGCGACTTTGAGGGTATGGCCGAGGAGTTGGCCGGAGAACTCCCGGAGGAAGCGGACGCTGACGAGGCCCCGGCCCCCCAGGACGTGGAATCGCTGGGCTGGGGTGTCCGCCACGAGTACGCCGCCATCCTGCAGTACCTCTTTCACTCCTTCCTGATCCAGGACGAGGAGGTCTCGCGGCAGTTGGAACTGCAGGCCATCAACGAGATGCAGCACATGGGCTGGTTGGGCGAGGAACTGACCGAGTCGGGGCAGGACATGCCCCTGGAGCACCACGAGGTCAACCTGTCCCAGGAGCCCCAGGACATGCTGCAGGCCGACATCCAGTTGGAGCACGACACGGCGGCGATGTACGGCCAGTTTATGGAGCGAATGGCCGATCCCGAGTTTAAGGAACTATTGGAGCAGATCCGCGGCCACGAGCTGTATCACGAGGGCCTCTTTGAGCGGCTTTTGGAGCGACTGGTATCCTAGGGCAACTGCGGATACTGTTCCAGCGGCGCCCACACCGCCCCCACCAGGCTGGGGCCGGTGTGGGCGCCCAGCACGGGGGCGATGGTGCCGGTCGGCAGCCAGGCGCATTCAAAGCGCTGGTCCAGCAGGTGGTGCAGCATGGCGGCTCCCTCGGGGTTGTGGGCGTGCAGCACCTGTATGCGCAGCGCCGTGCCGGCCGGGTGTTGCTCCGCGATGAGGTCGACCAAGCGTTTTACGGAGCGGCTAAAAGTGCGCGCCTGTCCCCGCTGCACATAGGTCCCGCCCTTCTTTTCCACCCCAATGACCGGCTTGATGTTCAACACCGAGGCGATCAGGCCCTTGATATGACTGATGCGCCCACCGTGGATCAGGTATTTGAGGTCGGAGAGGGTAAAGAGGGTCTCCGTGGCCGCCCCAACCTGCTCGATCAGGGCCAGGGTGCGCTCCTTGGACCAGCCGGCCTGGGCCGCCCGGGCCGCCGCCTCCACCTGCCAGCCCTCCGCCCCGGACAATGTCTTGGTGTCCACCACCGTGACGTCCAACTCGGGGACCATCTCGGCGGCCACGAGGGCAGCATTGACCGTGCCGCTCAGGCCGGAGGAGATGTGCACGGAGAGGATCTCGCGGTCCTCGGCGCCCAGCTTTTCGTACAGCTCGGTGAAAAAGCCGGGGGAGGGTTGCGAAGTACTGGGCAGGCTGTCCGTCCCGGCCAACAGGGCGTAGAACTCGGTCGGCTGGATGTCCACCCCGCTGCGGTAGGACTTGCCGTCCAGGGTCAGGATGAGCGGCACCAGGTGTACGTTCAAAGCGTTGAAAATCTCTGGGGGCAGGTCCATGCCCCGATCGCTGACGATTTGCACGAGCTTTCTCCTTATGCTGGGCTGCGCGGCCACACCGACCGGCGCATCATCCGCGAGGCTAGTTCGAGCGGAACCTTGCCCGCGCCCCGCTGCTGTCCCTATCAGTATACCACACTTTGGCCGCCTGTCTAGGGACTTGCTGCCGGTGCAGGGGGGGGGGATGGCCCGAACGGATCGCCATCCCCCTGGTTCTCAGGGGGGCGGCAGGGCTCTTGTTGCCGCCGGCCCGGCCCTGTGGTAAAATGAGCACAGCAGTCAAGGCAGCACCAACGCCATCCGCAGAGCAAACGAGGTGGAAGCCATGCCCCTGGAAAAAAGCGCGAACATGGAGGAGGCCATCGTCCGCCTGTACGAGGACGAATCCCTGACCGAGGACGTCAGCGACGCCCCGGCCAGGACGCTGCTGTCCTGGGGAGAGGAGCAGATCAAGGCCGCCCAGGACCCCGCCAACGTGCGCCGGCTGGTCAAGACCATGGCCCGCCTGGTGCGCGACCGCCGCCGACTCTCACCGGAGGAGGCCCGCCAACGCCTGGAAAAGACGGCCGGCGCGGCCTGGTCGGCCAAGGAACAGGCCGCCCTGGAGTCCCTCTGGGCCGAGCAAACCGGCCTGACCGAGGCGGATTGGGCCGCCCGGCTGGGGCAAGTGGTCGGCCGCCGCCTGGACCCGGGAGAGAAAGGCCCACCGGAGAACCCCGGCCCGGCCTGGGGCAGCGCGGAAAAAGGGGCCTCCCGACCGGCCGCCGGGGGCCAGTCGACGCGCTGGAAACGTCCCCCGCGCCGCTGGAGCCACCGCCCATGACCTCTTTTTCCTTCGACCTGCTCGCCAGGGAGGGCCGGGCCCGCGCCGGCCTGCTGCACACGCCCCACGGCGACGTGCCCACCCCCATGTTTATGCCGGTGGGCACCCAGGCCACGGTCAAGACCCTCTCCCCGGACGAGCTGCACCAATTGGACGCCCACATCGTCCTGGGCAATACCTACCACCTCTACCTGCGGCCGGGCGCCGACCTCGTGGCCGAACTAGGTGGCCTGCACGGCTTTATGCGCTGGGAACGCCCCATCCTAACCGACAGCGGCGGATTCCAGGTCTTTAGCCTGGCCGACAATCGCTCCATCGCGGAGGAGGGGGTGACGTTTCGCTCGCACATTGACGGCAGCAGCCATCTCTTTACGCCCGAATCGGTGGTCGCGGTGGAGGAGCAGTTGGGCGCCGACATCATCATGCCGCTGGACGAGTGCACGCCCTATCCCTGTCCCCGCGATTACGCCGAGGAGGCCATGGAGCGCACGCACCGCTGGGCCGGTCGGGCCCGGGCGGCGCAGCACCGGACCGACCAGGCCCTCTTTGGCATCGTCCAGGGCAGCTTTTATCCCGACCTGCGCCGGCGCAGTGCCGAGACGCTGGCCGGCATGGACTTTCCGGGCTATGCCATCGGCGGCTTGAGCGTGGGCGAGCCCAAGGACTTGATGCACGAAATGCTAGAACACTCCATCGCCCCGCTGCCGGAGGAGCGCCCCCGGCATCTGCTGGGGGTGGGCTCGCCGGAGGACCTGCTGGAGGGGATCGAGCGCGGGGTGGACATGTTTGACTGCGTCATGCCCACGCGCATGGCCCGCAACGGCACGCTGCTGGTGCGCTCGGGGCGGGTGAACATTCGCAACGCCCAGTACGAACGCGACGCCGGGCCGGTGCAGGAGGACTGCGAGTGCTATGCCTGCCGGAATTTCTCGCGGGCCTACCTGCGGCACCTGTTCCGCAGCCGGGAGATACTGGGGCTGCGCCTGGCCACCATTCACAATCTGCATTTCCTGCTGGACCTGATGGGCCAGGCCCGGCAGCACATCCTGGCCGGCAGCTTTGCCCGCTTCAAAGAGCAGTTCCTGGCCGGCTACCATACCGTGCCGGAAAAAGTACGCCTGGCCGAGGCGGCCCAACGGCGACAGGCGCGGCAGTCAGCCCAGAGCAATCCGTAGGGTTCTCCCTTTTAGTTCCAGTTCGGCCGGATTAGGATGCAAGATGGAGAAACGAGAGACGCCACAGGAACGCAGCCCGGTGCTGGGGGAGCGGGCCGGCCGGCTGGCCTTGGTCCTGGCGCGCCTGCTGCCCTATCGGGTGGGCCGCGCGCTCTCTACCTGCATGGGCCACCTGGCCGCCCGCCTGGTGCCGCGGCTGCGGAGGATCGTAGAGGGCAACCTGAAGGCGGTACTGCCGCAGGCCTCCCCGCGGGAGCGGCGCCGCACCGCAGTGCGCGTCCTGGTCCACGCCATGCGCTCCTATTACGAGCTGCTGCACGCGCCCAGCCTGTCCGCCCAGCAGTTGGTCCAAATGGCCCAGATGGAAGGGCCGGGCTGGGAATGTTTCCAAGAGGCGCACCGACAGGGCCGCGGCGTCATCCTGGTCTCGACGCACCAGAGCAGTTTCGACCTGATCGGGTTGTCCCTGGCCGCGCGGGGCTTTCCCCTGCACATCTTTGTGCTTCCCGAACAGACCGACAGCCTGGCCGTCCTGCACGAAAAACGCCTAGAGATGGGCACCCAGGCCCTGCCGGTGGGCCCCAGGACCCTGCGGACCGCCCTGCGGGCGCTGCGCGAGGGCGGGACGCTGGTGGTCTTTGGCGACCGCCCCGTCAAGGGCCAGGGCACCGAGGTCGAGTTTTTCGGCCGGCCCACGGTGCTGCCCGACGCCCACGTCCGCCTGGCCCAGCGCTGTGAGGCAGCGATCCTGGGCAGCTTTCCCTACCACGCGGACGACGGCTACCACCTGCGGATGGTGCCCCTGGAGCTGGCACGCAGCGGCGACGACCAGGCCGACCTGCGCGAGAACGTGCAGCGGGTCGCCCACATGATAGAGGAGCCCATCCGGGCCCACCCGGAACAGTGGCACCTGCTGCTGCCGCTCTGGGAATAGCATATTATGACTAGGCGCGACTTTAAAGAGGCCAAGCTGGTGGGGGGCCGGCGCTTTATCCGGCTGATGAGCTGGCTGGCGCGGATGCTGCCGCGCTGGCTGGCTATCCAGATCGGTGAAAAGGGGGGCGCGCTCTATGCGCTCTTTTCGCCCCGCCGGCGGGCCATCGTGGAGCGCAACCTGGCCCCGGTATTGGGGACGGAGAACCGTCTGCGGCTGTGCCGTATGGCCATGCAGGTCTTTGGCTATGCCAACCGGGAGTACTATGACCTGGCGGCCCCCCAGTTGGCCTCGCGGGAAGAGGCCTTTAGCTTTGTGGAGTTGGAAGAGCCCGGCTGGTCCGAGTTCCTGCGGCTCTACCGCCAGGGACAGGGACTGCTGCTCGTCGTGGCCCACCTGAGCAGCTTTGACCTGGCCGCCCAATACCTGGCCGCCCAGGGCGTCCCTGTCTCCATCCTGGTGCTGCCGGAAACGGGCCCCATGCACGATTTCTTGAACGAACTGCGCCGGCTCGGCGGCGTCCAGGTACTGCCGGTGGGGCCCAAGTCGGTGCGCCGGGCCTGGCGGGCACTGCAGCAGGGGCAGGTGGTGGTCGTCGCCGGGGACCGCCCGGTCAAGGGCCAGGGGAGCGAGGTCGACTTTTTCGGCCGGCCGACCGTGCTCCCCGACGGTCACGTCCGCCTAGCCCTGCACACGCAGGCGGCCGTGGGCACGGTCTTTTGCCGCTGGGAGCAGGGCCGGTTCCGGGTGCGTTTCGAGTCCCTGGAGTTGCTCCGCAGCGGCGACCAGGAGCGGGACATCCAGGCCAACATGCAGCGCCTGACCCGGCGGCTCGAGTCCTACATCCGCGCCCGCCCGGAGCAATGGCACCTCTTTTTGCAGTTGTGGGACTGAGGCCTCTAGCTGCTGTAGCCCATGCGCTCGTCTACGATCTGGATAATCTCGGCCCGGCGCTCGGCCAGCCCGTCCAGCACCTTTTCCATGCGCGCCCGGACCTCGGCGGCAAATGCCTCGTCCTCGATCGTACCGAGGTTGATCTTGACGTTCATAAGAGCGCTGTGCACGGCTACCTCGCCCAGCAGGGCGGCGATGCCGGCGTCACTGACGGCCCACTTGTTGCCCTTGACAGCGGCCGGCCCGGACAACTCGACAGCCTCGCGGGAGGCCTCGGCAATCTCGAGCGGCACGCGAGTGGCCAAGACGGTCGCCTCTTGCACGGCCCGGTCGCGGGCGGCCTTTTCATCCTCGGTCTCCCGGGGAAGCTTGTAGGAGGCCGCGAGTTCGCCATAGGCGGCCACGTCGCCATCGAGCAGTTGCTGCAGCCGGGCGCGCGCGGCCTCGGCCTGCCGGCGCAGCTCCTGCATCTCCTGCTCGACCTCGGCGTAGGCCTTTTTGCCCAAGGTCAGGTCGCAGACCATGGTCACCAGGCCGGCGGCCAGGGACCCGGTCAGGGCCGAGACACTGCCGCCCCCAGGGACGGGGGCTTTGCTGGCCAGTTCGTCCAGAAACTGCCGCACGCTCTTGTCCAGAAAACTGTCGCTCATACATCCTCCTTCTCTTCTTTTGGGGCCCGGCGTTGGACCCGCTTGTAACTCCACCATCGTCCCAGATTGCCCACGGACCAGGCCAAGAGGATGCCGGCAGTGGCTTCATCCAGGTTGCCGACAAAGGGCAAGTTGTCGGGGATCAGCTCGATCAGGCCGGCGGTGGGATTGGTCAGGTAGCCGGCCGAAACCAGGGCCAGCAGGACGCTGCCCAAGGGAAAGGGCAGCCGTCGGTCGATCAGGTCCACCACCTGTTCGACGCCCGGGCGGGGGCGGGGCTTGTTCTCGGTCATTTTCTCTCCTCCTGGTCCAACACATCCGCCCGCAGCGGATAGCGTCCGCAGCTCTCGCGTTCGTCGCAGTAGCCCAACCGCTCGCACTTGGTGACCAGGAAGGCGCCCAGGAAGGGCTCTGCCTGCCGGACTACTGCGGCCACCTGCTCGAACAAGCGTCGGATCTCCCACTGGGCGCGGGTGCAGGTGCGCAGGCCGACGGTATGGACCAACTGGCGCAGGTTCATGCTCATCACGAGCTGGGTGCTGCAGGCATTGGGCAGGACGAAACGGGCGTCCTCGGCCGGGATGCCGGCGGCCAGGGCCTCCCGATAGAGGTCGTTCAATTCGCCCATCACCCGGTGGTAGCGCCGGCCCCAGGCCTCGCCGGCGCCCTCCCAGGAGGGCGGGGTAACATAGTCAAAGGGGCCCTCGACATAGCGCTGGGACTGCTGGCTGTAGGAGGCCAGGCGGTGGCGGACAAGTTGGTGGCTGCAGGACCGCGAGATGCCGCCCAGGGCAAAGTTAAAGTAGGCGTGTTCCAGGATCGAGTGGTGCCCACTGGCGACAATGTGCTCGATCAGACGCTGCATGGCCGCTGCGGACGCGGTCTCGGCCCACAGCTCGGCCGGCCGGCCAGCGCTGTAGCAGGTGCGCGCGGCCGTGTACAGCAGCCGCAGGGGGTCCGGCGTATAGCTCAACAGTTCGACGTGCATCGTCGCCTTCCTCGCGCCCTCAGGGCGCCCACAGGCACAGGTAGAGCAGCGCGCCCATACAGAGGTAGGACCCGTAGGCCATGTAATCGCGGGGGGCGCTCTTTTTAAACAGCAGGAGCAGCGCCCCGACAACGCCGGCCAGGGCCATCCCCAGGCCCAGCGCCCACAGGCCGCCGGGAAAGCCCAGCATGGCCCCGATCAGGCCGGCCAGCCAGACGTCGCCCAGTCCCAGGGCCTCACCGTGAAAGAGGAGGTTGCCCAGGAGCAAAAGCAGGACGAAAAAGAGCAGAGCGATGACCATAGCGGCCAGGCTGTTGAGGACGTTCAAGTTCGGGTGCAGCCAACTCCCCAGCAGGGCCACGACCAGACCCGGCAGGAGGACGGCGTAATAGATATAGTGGTGCTGCCAATCCAGAAACAGGGTCAATAGCAGGACCAGCGCGAAAAAGGCGTACAGGCCGGCCAGGGCCGAGAGGCCCAGGCGCCCGGCCAGGAAGAGGAAAACCACCAGGAGCAAGAACTCAACCAGCGGGAAAACGGACGAGATGCACCGGCCGCAGTGGCGACAGCGGCCCCGCTGCAGGGCATAACCCACCAAGGGCAGGGCCTCCCAGGAGAGGGCCTGCCCGCAGCGGGTGCAGTGGGGGCGGCCCAGCAGCCGCCGCTCGCGGGGCAGGCGGTAGAGGATCAAGTTGACGAGGCCGCCCAGGACGTACGCGGCGACGACGGCCACGAAAAAAGGCATGCCGCTCTCCTAAAACTATAGGCGACGGGCTCAGGGTCGATACCTGGCGACGTTGGTATTGTGCTCCTCCAGGGTTCGGGCAAAGGCGTGTTCGCCGCTGCCGTCGCCTTTGGCGACAAAATAGTAATAGTCCGTATCGGCCGGTTCGACGACCGCGCGCAGCGAGGCCAACCCGGACCCGCAGATCGGGCCGGGCGGCAGGCCGGGGTAGCGGTAGGTGTTGTAATCGTGGTCGACCTCGGCCAGGCGTTCGACGTCCAGCTCGTCGAAATAGAGCGTGGGCCACCAGCGGCCCTGGCGCTCGTTATAGCCCAGGCCGTACTGCACGGTGGGGTCGGCCTCGAGCAGCATGCCCTCGTCCAGGCGGTTCAGGTAGACGCTGGCCACGATGGGACGTTCCTCGTCCACGACGGCCTCCCGCTCCACGATCGAGGCCAGGGTGACGACATCGTAAATGCTCAGGCCCTGCTCCTGGGCCTCCTGCCGCAGTTCCTGGTCAAAGCGCCGGTCAAAGTTCTGCAGCATGAAATCGACGACCTGGGTGGCGGTAAAGGCCTCGGGCACGCGGTAGGTGTCGGGAAAGAGATAGCCCTCCAGAGAGGCCCCCGCTGGCCGGTCGGATAAAACGTCATAGTCGTAGCTCTGCTGCAGGGCCTCCTGCCAGCCCTCGGCCGAGACCACGCCGGCCTCCTGCAGGATCTCGCCCACCTCCTCCAGGCGCAGCCCCTCGGGGACGGTGAAGGTGATCTCGATCACCGTCGGCGGTTGGGTCAAGGTCTCGATAATCTCGGTCGTCGTCATGTCGGAGCGCAGCTCGTAGCGCCCGACCTCCATACTGGCGTCCAGCCGGCGGAAGCGGGCGTAGAGCTGAAAGAGCCAGGCCGAGCGGATCAGCCCCTCCTCCTCCAGCCTCTGGGCGATGTCGGCCGTGGTTTCCCCGGGCTGGACCTCGAAAACGACCTCCCGAGGCGTGCCGTCCGCGCCTTCCGCATAGAGGGGGGCGCGGGCAAAGCGGACCATATAGTAGGACACGCCCACGGCGATCAGGGCCAATACCAGCAGCAGCAGGAATACAAAGAGCAGAAAATCGCGCATGTTTTCCCCTTGGTGTACTCATTCCGGCCGCCCGGACACCAACCGGAGCGACCACAGCCCCTGCATTGTACTATAACCTGTGCGCATGTGCAAATGTGTGCAGGGCACGCGCAAACCGTTGACAACTGGGCCGCTTTATAGTATCATTAGCCCTAGCCGTTGAAACGCCGCAGCATCCAGGCGGCGTCGCCATATCCTGACAGATACGATCCCGGCCCAGACTATGCATGCAATGAACAGATGTAAGAAGCAGCAGAGGCACAGGCGCTTTCCGTGGAAGGTGCCCGTGCCCTTTGGGGTTTGGGGCTAAACAAATGTCAAGCTGGGGACAGCGCTTTACGCGTCCTGCTTTCCCCTGCAGCTAAAGCAGGCAGTCCCCAGCAGGAGGTAATTATGGAGCTAACCGTCCTCAAACTGGATCTCAGTGAACGGTCCTTTGCCGAGCAGATCCAAAAGCAACTGCAGGTGGACGTGCGCGAATGCTACCAGTGCGGCCGCTGCACGGCCGGCTGTCCGGTGGCCTATGCCATGGACGCCGCCCCCCACCTGATCATGCGGGGCATCCAACTGGAGCAGCTCGACTGGGTCCTGGCCCGGAACACCTACTGGATCTGCGCCAGTTGCATCACCTGCAGCACCCGCTGCCCCTGCGAGGTGGACATTGCCCGGGTTATGGACGGCCTGCGCGAAATCGCCCTGGCCCGGGATATCCAGCCCTCCGAGCGCACGGTCAAGGTCTTTCACCAAGTCTTTTTGCAGTTGGTCCGCCTGACCGGGCGCATGTACGAGGCCGGCCTGGTGGGCCTCTACAACCTGCGCTCCGGCCATCTGCTGGACAGCGCCGACCTGGCCCTGCCCATGATCACCAAGGGCAAGATCTCGCCCATCCCCAAGCGCTTTGCCGGGCAGGACGAGGTCGAGCGGATCTTTGAGCGGGTGGCCGCCCTGGAGGAAGAGTGATGACGCGCTACGCCTACTATCCCGGCTGCACGCTGGAAGGAACGGCCAGAGAGTACGACGCCTCCCTGCGCCTGGCCTGCCAGGATCTGCAGGTCGAGCTGGAGGAGCTGGAGGGCTGGACCTGCTGCGGGGCCTCCTCGGCCCACGCCACCAACCACTGGCTCTCCCTGGCCCTGCCGGCGCGCAACCTGCGCCTGGCCCAGGAACAGGGGTTTGAAGCCATCGTCGCGCCCTGCGCCATGTGCTACTCGCGCCTGCGCCACACCGTCCACGCCCTGCGCGACCCGGAAACGCGGGCGCAAGTGGACGCACTGCTGGACGCGCCACTGCAGGAGGACGCCAAGGTCCAGGTGCACTCGCTGGTGGATCTGTTCTCCCAGCCAGAATGCCTGCAGCTCCTGCGCGACAAGCAGCAGCGCGACCTGGGGGCGCTGCGCCTGGTGCCCTATTATGGCTGCCTGCTGGTGCGCCCGCCCGAGATACTGGAGCCGGACGACGCCGAGCACCCCACCATGCTGGACCGCATCATCGAGAGCAGCGGGGCCACCCTGGTGGATTGGGCACTCAAGACCGAGTGCTGCGGCGGCAGCCTGGTCCTCTCGCGCACCGACATCGCCCTGGAGTTGACCCGCCGGCTGCTGCACGACGCCGCCCTGCACGACGCCCATGGATTCGTCGTGGCCTGCCCCATGTGCCACGCCAACCTGGACATGCGCCAGGGGCAGATCAACCGCCAGTATGACACCAACTATTCTATGCCCGTGTTCTACTTTAGCCAACTGGTGGGGCTGGCCACCGGCCGGCGCGTCCACGACCTGCTGCTGGACAAGCACCTGGTCAACCCACTGCCCCTGTTGGCCCGGCTCAAGATCATCTGAGCGCGAATAACCGTCAGATGCGGAGGTCATTATGGCCCGTGTGGGTGTGTTCATCTGTCACTGCGGCAGCAATATCGCCGCCACGGTGGACGTCAAAAAGGTCGCCGAGGAGGCCGCCAAGCTGGAGCACGTCGCCTACGCCACCGACTATATGTACATGTGCTCCACGCCCGGCCAGGAACTGATCCAGGACAAAATCCGCGAGCACAACCTGGACCGGGTGGTCGTGGCGGCCTGCTCGCCGCGCATGCACGAGCGCACCTTTCGCAAGGCCACCCAGATCGGCGGGCTCAACCCCTACCTGATGGAGCAGGCCAACATCCGCGAGCACGACTCCTGGGTGCACGCCGACATCCCCGTGGCCACGGACAAGGCCATCGACATCGTCAAGATGGCCGTGGCCAAGGCGGTGGACCTGGCCCCGCTCGAGTCCAGCCAGGTCGGCGTGACCAAGCGCTGCCTGGTCATCGGCGGCGGGATCGCCGGCGTCCAGGCTGCCCTGGACGTGGCCGAGGCCGGCTACGAGGTGGTCATTGTCGAGCGGGAGCCCTCTATCGGTGGGCACATGATCCAACTGGACAAGACGTTCCCTACCCTGGACTGCAGTGCCTGCATTGCCACACCAAAAATGGTCGACGCCGCCCAACACCCCCAGATCAAGCTCTACACTTACTCCGAGGTGACCGAGGTCGAGGGTTTCGTGGGCAATTTCAAGGCCACCATCAAGCGCAAGGCCCGCTACGTGGACGAGGATCTCTGCACCGGCTGCGGTATCTGCTGGAACGCCTGCCCCCAGCGCGAGCGGGAGCGCAAGGACGGCACCGTGACCGGCGGCATCCCCTCCAAGTTCGAGGCCTACATGGGC
>JAFGKG010000117.1 GCA_016928715.1 Chloroflexia bacterium | reverse complement strand
GTTCGGTGCCCTTTTGGCGGGTGACCCGATACTGTTCAGGGGTGAGGATGGCTTGCCATTCGGCGTCGCTTTTTTTCACAGGTTTCATTGCTGCCCCCATTTTAGCGAGCTTTTAGGTATTCGTCAAGGGGCGCGGCGGCCCCATTCGCTTTAAGTATAGGGGCAATTCGACCGGCGTGCAGTAAAGGCGGTCACCAAGTAGGCATTGGTTCAAAGGGGTATCTCGTAGGGGCGCACGGCCGTGCGCCCCTACGGATGGTTACCTGAAGCTAGTTACGGCGTAGGCCGCAGGCCCCTACTTGAACAACAGGGGCTGATAGACCTGGTAATTGGCGTACAGCCGCGAGAGGTTGGAGGTCGTGCCGGTGTCCAGGCCGATGATGGTAAAGGTGTCCGGCACGGTGCTCATGGTGCGCAGCCCCTGGGTTGACTCCAAGGGGGCCGGCAGGGTGGCGGTCCAACTGCCGTCGTCGGTGGCGGTGACCACGGCCACCGACTGCAGGGTCTCGGTGACGGCGTCCTTGTTGTCGATAAAGAGTTCGATGACGCAGTAGGGGCAGTCGCTGCCCTCGCCGCTGGTGCCGCTGACGCTGGTGCCGTCGACCTCAGTGATGTGGGCTGGGGTAAAGCCGCGCAGGGCGTCGGGCACGGTGGGCCCATAGGCGATGGCATCCTCGGCAAAGGTGTTGTCGCCCTGCTCCGCGGGCCAACCATGCTCGCGCCGGATAATGTTGCCGCGCAGGGTATTGCCGTCCAGCGAGTTTCCGTTCATCAGGATAGCGCTCATGGCAGTCTCGACGATGACGTTATCCTGCACCCACATCCCGTGGGGGCCGCTGCCAAAATCCAGGCCGCGGCCGCAGACGCCAATGACCTCGTCGTTGATGTCCAGGCCGATGACGTTGTTCTGGATGATATGCCCGGAGCCAATGTTGACCTTGATCGCTGGTCCTTGGGTGGCGGTCTCGCTCAACTCCAAAAAGAGGCCGGCAAAGAGGTTGCCCTCGGCCTCGGTGGGGCCGCCGATCTGGTTGTTGTTATCCGCTACGGTGATGCCGCTGCCGCCGACCCAGGCGCCCTTCAGGCAGGGGTGCTGGTCGAACTGCGCCGGGAGGGGCACGGTGCCGTCGGCGCGGGTGCCGATCAGGTTGCCGCTAAAGACGTTATTGTCCCCACGGATGGCCACCGCCGCCCCTTTGAAGCCGGTGAACACGTTGTTGCGGATAGTATTGCCCTGGATGCTGGCGCTCAGGGCCAGCCCGCTGTCCAGCTCGGGCTCGGTGTCGTCGCCGGAGCTCAGGTGCATGCCGTCGTCGGACAGGCCGAACCAGCAGTCCTCGACCAGGTTGTTATCGCTGGCTATCGAGACGTGGGTGTCCTCAAAGTTCTGGAAGGCCAGTCCGCGCAGTTCGTTCTGGTCCTGGCGCAGGATCAGGCCGATATTGTGTGTGTCCTGCCCGTCGATGATGATCTTGGGGCCGTCCGTGCGGCCGCCGGGCTGGCTGCTGCCGTCGATGATGGTCTGGCCGTACAGTTCCCGCAGGTCGTAAGATGAGCTTCCGGTGACCTGTATTTTCCAGGCCTCCACGGAGGGCAGGTAGCCGCTGTCGGTGAGGGGGAGGCGAAAGATGATCGCCACCGGGCGCTCGGATGCGTCCACGTTGTGGGCCTGGTTGATGGCCCGGCGCAGCGTGCAGGGGCTGGCGTTGAGGCAGGTCTTGCTGAAACCATCGCTATAGTCGTCGTAGGTGCTGGTGACGGTGATGTAGGAGCTGGGCGTGAGCTGTTCTACGGCGGCCGGCTGGGGATCGTTGGCCCTTTGGGCCAGGACGGAATGGCCCGGGGATGGCCCAAGCGGATCATTCCCCTGGGCCGCAGTGACGCCGGAGAACAACAGGAGGCAAAATAGGATCAAGATGGGCCAATATTTATACTGCATGACATACTCCTTCAGAATAGGCTTGCTTTTCGGGTTTTAGGGACGAGCAGGTAACGGTTGATCACCTCCTTTCGCGATCCGGATCCTTGGGTTTTTCTGCTTGCTCGGTTTCGGCAAGCAAGTAATCAAACAGGGCTTGCAGACTGGCAAATCCGCTCATCTGCCCGCTGCCGGCCTGCTCCAGTGAGGCGCGCCATACCTCCTCTTCGTGGCTGCGGGTCGGCCACAGGCGCAGTAGGTAGGAGCGATAATCAGGTGGCTTTGGCTCTCGGTGCGTGCCCATACGCATTCCCCAGGACGGTAGTTCTCCTACTGCTTGTTGTTCCCATTGTAGCAGAGCAGCGTCAGAAAAGCGTCAAAGAGAAAAAAAGTTGTCTTGCCTGGTCGGGTCGTCTATGCTATAATCAAGGTGCACATTTTTCCCACCCGGCTTTTCAACCCTTTACCCAAGCGCAAGGCGTTGCCCTTTGCTAGAATCTGTAAGAGGGATGTGTTATGGCCTGCTTGGCGCTGCGCCTGCTCGGACCGCCCCAGGTCGTATTGGAAGACGATTCCAACGCGGATTTTCCCACCGACAAGGTACGGGCCCTGCTGTATTACCTGGCCGTCGAGGCCGGTTCCCCCCATCGCCGGGACGCTCTGGTCGGATTGCTCTGGCCGGATTTGAGACAGGCAAGGGCGCGCCAAAACCTCCGGCAGGCCCTTTCCTACCTGCGCCAATCCATTGCCGAGCTCGAGTTCCCCCGGCCCTTGCTGCAGAGCAGCCGGGAAACCATCTCCCTGGAGGCTCAAGCCGGTTATGTTTGTGACGTCGCCGAATTTGGCCGGCTCGTACAGGAGTGTCACGAGCACTCCCATCGACGTTTGGGCAGTTGCCGGGCTTGCCTGCAGCGGATGCAGCGGGCGGCCGATCTCTATCGGGGTCCTTTCCTGGAGGGCTTTTATCTCAGCGACAGTGCGATTTTTGAGGAGTGGCTCCTGCTCAAGCGAGAGTGGCTGCAGCGGCAGGCTATGGAAGCGCTGTCCCTCTTGACCGATTTCTACATCCGGCGCGGCGAATACGAGCAGGCCTTTAAATATGTCTGGAAAGCGGTGGATCTGGAGCCCTGGCGAGAGGAGTTGCAGCGGCAGTTGATGCGCTTGTTGGCCATCCAGGGCCAACGCAGTGCCGCCCTCTCCCAGTATGCATCCTGCCGGCAGGTACTGCAGGACGTCCTGGGGGTAGAGCCCACCGATGAGACGACCGCCTTGTACGACCAAATTCGTGCCAGCGAGCCGGTTGGGCCGGCCCTGGCCTTGTCCAAACTGCCCCCGCTCCCGACCTCTTTTGTGGGTCGGGAGGACGAGTTGGCGGAATTGAGCGGCCTGCTGTCCAGTCCCGAGTGCCGCTTGCTCACGCTGGTTGGGCCCGGGGGAGTGGGCAAGACGCGTCTGGCCTTGGAAGCCGCTGCTCAACAGGTGGGGTGCTTTGCCGATGGGGTCTTTTTTGTGCCGCTGGGCGACCTGGCCTCGCTCGATCTGTTGGTGCCGGTCATCGCTTCCGTGCTGGGCATTTCTTTTCAGGTCCGCCAGGACCCCCGCGTGCAGCTCTTGAACTATTTGGCACAAAGAGAAATCCTCCTGCTTCTGGATAATCTGGAGCACCTGTTGGCCGGGGCAGATCTATTGGCCGATATCTTGCGGCGGGCACCCAACCTGGTGCTGCTGCTGACTTCTCGCGAGCGCTTGAATCTGCGCGAGGAGTGGGTCTATGAGGTTTACGGCCTGAGCTATCCGCAAAACGAGCGGATGGAGGGACTGACTCTGGATGTATTGGAGGGTCATAGTGCGTCCAAGCTGTTCCTGCAGCGGGCCCAGCAAACCACTCACTCTTTTCGCTGCACGGAGGAGCAGATTCCGCATGTAATCCGCATCTGTTCCCTGGTAGAGGGTATGCCCCTGGCCATCGAACTGGCGGCAGCCTGGGTGGGAATGCGGAGTTGCCAGGAGTTGGCCGAGGAGATCGAGCGCAATCTGGATATCCTGACGACCCATCTGCGCAACGTGCACCCGCGGCATGGCAGTATGCGTGCCGCCCTGGAGCATTCCTGGGGGCTGCTGGGCGAGCATGAACAAGAGCTCTTTGCCGCGCTGTCCATTTTCCGCGGCGGCTTTGACTTGGCCGCGGCCAAAGGCGTGCTGGAGGCCTCGCCGGCCCACCTGGCCGACCTCTTGGGAAAATCACTGTTGTTGCGCGAGATATCGGGGCGCTATCGCCTGCACCAGTTACTGCGCCAGTACGCCGAGGAAAAGCTGGATGGGCAACCGCTGCGGCGGGAGGAGTTGTCCAGGCGGCATGCTGGCTATTACGCCGCCTGGCTCCAGCAGCAGGAGGCGAACCTGCGCGGTTCTGGGCAGGGCCCGACGATGGAAAAGATCCGAGCGGAGGTGGGTAATGTGCGCAAGATCTGGCGTTGGGCGCTGGCCGGCCTGGAGCGGGGTCTGGACGAAGCTTTGCCTTTGATCGAATTGTCGATGGACAGCCTCTACCTCTTCTATGGTATGCAGAGCTGGTACCAGGAGGGAGAGGCCGTTTTTGCCCAGGCCGCCCGCTTGCTGCAGCAGCGCGGGCCGCTCTCCGGCCGGGAGGAGCGCTTGTTGGGCAAGCTGTTGGCGTACCAGGGCAAGTGCTGCGAGTTCACCGAGTGTTCGGACAAGGCCGAGCGCTTGTTCGAGCGGAGTATTGAGCTGCTCCAGCGGCAGGATGCCTGGCGCGAGACGGCCCTGCCCCTGCACGGCCTGGGCTATACGGCGCACATCCAGGGCGATTATGGTCGGGCACGGGAGTCCCTGCAGCGCAGCCTGGAGGTCTGCCGGCGGGCGCAGGATCCCTGGGGTGAGGCCAATGCGCTCAGCAATCTCTGTCTGGTGGCCCGCCGGCAGGGCAATTTTGCCGAGGCCTGCTCTTTTGGGGAGGAGAGCCTGGCTATCCGTCGTCAGGTGGGCGACCAGCAAGGGATGGCCTCCTCTTCGAATAACCTGGGACTGGTCTATTGTGATTTGGGAGATTACGCCCGTGCCCGCCAAGTGCTGGAGGAGGGCCTGCGGATTTGTCGTGAGTTGGACTATCGTGTTGGATTGGCCAATGCCGTCACCGGCCTCTGCCAGGCCCACTTTCGCCTGGGGGATATCTCTGCTGCCGAGAGGTATGGTCGGGAGAGCCTCCAAGTCTATCAGGATGTGGGCGATCAGTGGGGTGTGGCTATCGCCTACAATAACCTCGGGCGCATGGCCGCCGAACAGGGGGATTTGGTCCGCGCGTTGCCCCTCTATCGGCAGGCGATCTCTCTTTACCGCCGGCTGGCTATCCAGTCGGGGTTGAGCAACACCCTGGCCAATCTGGGGGAGGTCTGTGCCGAGTTGGAGCAGTACGAGCAGGCCTGTCAATACCTGCGCGAGGCACTCCAAGTCGCCTGTGAAATCGGCTCCATGCCCGCCGCGCTCAAGACGCTGGTGCTGCTGGCGTCGTTGTTGGCTCGGCGGGGCCAGCACGATGGGGGCCTGACGCTGCTGGCCTTTGCCCTGGCCCAGCCGGCCCTGGCCCAGGAGGTCCGGCAGCAGGCCGGCCGGCTGCGGGCCGAGTTGCTCGCCGGCCTTCTGCCGGAGCAGGCCGCCGCCGCGGAGCAGCGCGGCCGGGGGCTGAACTGGGAAGAGATACGGCAGTGGCTGGAGGTCTAGGGGCGGCCGGGCGCCAACTGTTTACTCGTCGGGGTGGGCTCCCGTGCCCGCCCGAGAGGGCTTTGCTGTAGGGGCGAGGCAGGCCTCGCCCCTACAGCAAGATCTATTGACGGAACCTAGGGGATGTAACGGGCCAAGCCGCCGTCCATGCTGGCGAACCAGACCGTGCCCAGGTGGTCAATGACCACGGTGCCGCCCTCGTCGTATTGGTTGCTGGGCAGTCCATCGGCCGTGGTCAGGTGTTCCCAGGCGCTGCCGTCAAAGTGATAGACCCCGTCAAAGAGGTCTCCGGCCCAGATCTCGCCGTTTGGGGCCACGGCAATGCTCGTGATCATGGCCGACCAGCTCTCCGCCTCGTACAGCACGGTGAATTCGCTGCCGTCAAAGCGCAGGATTGTGTCATCGGCGGCGACCAGCAGCGAGCCGTCCAGGTCCAGCGCCAGCGCGCTGACGTTGTTGTTGGGCAGGCCGTTGGTCTCGTCATAGATGACCACGCTGAATGGGTCCTGACCATAGAGTCCCTCGCCCCAGATGCCGTACCACATCATGTCGAACTGGGGGGTATAGAGCAGCCCGCGGATGTACTCGCCCGGCAGGCCGCTGGCCTCGTTCATGGTGGTGAAGGACTGGCCGTCCCAGATGCTGATGCCATCGGTGGTGCCGAACCAGAAACGGCCCTGCCCATCGGCGGCGATATAGTCGACATAGTCCAGGATGCCGTCCTCTTCCTCCAGGTGCAGCCACTCTTCGCCGTCATAGTAGCTGGCGCCGGCGCTGTGGCCGACCCAGATGCCGCCCCAGGGGCTGGCATAAAAGGTGTTGATGGAGTAGCTGGGCAGATCGGTGAACGAGATCCATTCCTCCTCGGCGTCGACCGGATCCAGGATCTGCAGGCCGTCCACGCTGGTGCCGATCCAGAGGTTGCCATAGTGGTCAAAGCCCAGGGACTGCAGTTCGTTGCTGGCGATGTGTTCGTCCAGCAGGAGCTGGGTCCAGCCGGAGCCGTCGTAAAAGCTGATGCCCTCGCCGTCGCTGCCATAGTAGACGATTCCGTCGGGATCGATGGTCAGGCTGTGTACGGGAAAGCCGGCCTGTCCAGGCTGGTCCTCGTAGGTGGCGATGCAGCTCTCGCTGATCGGGTCGAACTGGCAGACGTTGCCAAAGCTGCTGACGATCCAGATGGTGCCGTCCGGGGCAATGTCCAGCGCCTGCGCGCCGCCCAGGAAGGGGAAGGTGTCGACGTTGTCGGGCCCATAGACCGTCCAGGTGTCGTCGTAAAAGTGCAGCAGTTCCTCGTCGATGAACGAGCCCATCCAGATGTTGCCGGCGGCGTCGGCGACGATGTGGGTGACGTAAGTGTCAAACATCTCGTCGTCCTCGTGGGAATAAACGGTAAAGGTGCCGTCGCTGCTGATGCGCGTAATCGTGCGGCTGCCGGCGGTCCAGACCTCCTCCAGGTCGCCGACCACGCCGATGGCCTCCACGGCGTCGCTGCCCAGGCCGCTTTCCGTATCCAGGTAGGTCCATTCGTCCAGGTCGCTGTTCCAGAGGTGCATACCATAGATGCCGTAGCCGATCAGCAGGATGCGGCTGTCGTAGGCGCAGGCCAGCGAAGCGATCCGCGAGTCGCCGATGTAGGCGTCGTCCCCGGGGACCAGCAGTTCCCAGGTGTCGGTGTCCGGATTGAGGATGGCCACGCCGTTCTCCGTGCCGGCCACGACGCGCGGTTCGGGCAGCGGGCAACTGATGATGGCGTTGACGTCGTTGTGCGGCAGTCCGTCCAGGGTGGTGTACTTGGTGGCGGTGCCGTCAAAGGCGTTCCAGGCGACCACGCCGCCGCCGGTGGCGGCCCAGATCAGGCCGTCGTGGTAGGCCAGTTCCTGGACGGTGTTGCCGTTGGAATAGATGGTCCAGCCCGATTCCAGCTCGGCCGCGGGCTTGGGGACGGGGGTGACCGTGGGGCCGACTTCGGCCGGCGGAGGGGGCACGGGGGTCTCGACGGGGGACCCGCCAGCGCCCTGTCCGACCAGTTCGACCGCGTCGATCTCGTTCCAATCCCCGATCTCGGATAGGTCGATGGTCACGACGATGGCCGCCGCCTCATAGTCGGCGTCCTCTATGTCGATGGAGAGGGTGTAGGGGCACTCGTCGACCTGCTGCGGCGTCCCGCTGTAGATCTCGTGCATCTCGCCCGCGGTGTCCAGCAGTTGGACCAACACGACCTGCGAGGGGTTGTAGCTCTGCACAATGTTGACCTGGGTGGGGATGACCGGGGTCGCATAGCCCAGGGCGATCCATTCCTCCCCGGTGTAGCCGCTGGAGGCCCAGGCGGTATCATAGTCGCCGCACTCGGGGGTGTCCGGTGCGCCGGTGGCCTGCATGGCGCTCCAGTCCGGGTTGCTGAACTCCGAACTGGCCTGGGCCGCGGCGGCCCACTGGCGGATCTCGCCGAGGCCTCCCGGGGTGGGTTCGACGATCGGCGCGATCGTGGGTTCGACCTCGATCTCGGGCGGGAAGAACGAGACGGATTGGAGCAGGGCCACAAACATGGGCTCGATATCGTCCGGCCAGCGCTCGCCGGTGGAGATGCCAATCATGGAGAACATGTGGTCCGCATGGGGCATGGCCAGGACAATGCGGCCGGCCATCTCTTGGCCTTCCGGCATCCCGCTGATGTCGACCTCTTTGCCGGGGGCCCCGCCGACGGTGATGTCGCGGGTTTCGCCGAGTTGGATGTCCTCCTCGCCAAACTCGCTCACGAACAGCTCAAAGGCCTCGTCCAGGGAGAATTCCTCATCGAGGGTCTCACCGCTCAACAAAAAGAGGGGCCCGGTGTTAAAGTCGGCCTCGGGCGCGCTCATAAAGACGCTGTTGCCAAAGGATTCGACGACATAGTCGGGCACGACGCGGTAGCTAAAGCCGCCCTCCGCGTTGCGCTGCTCCTCGCCCAGTTCGACCATGGGCTTGGGGATGGGCGTGTCGGTTGGCTCCGGCTTGGGTGTGTTAGTAGGCGGAACAGGTGTCTTGGTGGGTGGGACGGGCGTGTTGGTGGGAGCGGGTGTAGCGCCACAGGCCCCGACCAACAGGGATAGAATTAGAAAGGCGCTGACAAACCAAAAACGTTTCACTGGCTACCTCCTTTTATCTAGATCGACTTGCTTGCGACTGCTCAAGCGGATGGAACATTGCTTGTCGGATGATTCCCCCTTTCGTGTGCTTCGATGCTGCCATTCTACTTTTCCTCGGTCCCGGCCTGTTCTGTCTGGGTTTGCAAAAAGTGGAACAACTCTTGTAAATCGGCAAAGCCGTGTCGTTCCCCTGTCCCCGGGCTTTCCAGCGAGGCCCGCCAGAGGATCTGTTCGTCGCTTTGGGTTCGCCACAGGCGGAGCAGGTAGGATTGATAACGTCCTTGTTTAATCGTCATAAGGTCCACGCTCAATTCAAAGCGTGCAAGGCCCCAAAATAGTGCAGTCAGAGACCAACACACGAGGGAAGCTCAACCCAAAGCCCTGTCCTGATGGCCGAGGCCAGCGTACACTTGTTATTATAGCACGGGATCGTCACAAAAACGTCAAAAGGATTGGCCCAGGTCGGCCGAGTATGGTATAATTCTGGCGTGCCCCTGCTTTCCTGTTGACTGCACGGGTTCAGTGCGGTGCCTCTTCCGGCGCCTTGGATCCGGCCGATGTACTGCCGCCGGCTCGTTCGTAGATCATGCAGTCTCAGTAGATCGCAGATTCAGCGTCAGAGAGCTTACCTGCCAGGCATAAACCTGCGATCTACTGAGTCTCGCTGCGTAGATGAGGATTCAACATGGCCCATCTGGCCCTATATCTGCTGGGCCCAGGACAGACAATACTCGATGACCAGGTTGTTACGGACTTGGCCACGGACAAGGTGCGGGCCTTGTTGTATTACCTGCTGCTCGAAAGTGATCGCCCGCATCGCCGCGATGCGCTGGGTGGATTGCTCTGGCCCGATCAACCCCAGGACAGAGCCCGCCAGAGCCTGCGGCAGGCCCTGTCTTTTCTGCGGCAGGCCTTGTCTGACCAGGATCAGGAGGCTCCTTTCCTCCTGGTGACCCGCAGCACCATCCAGTTCAATGGGGACAGTGATTATTGGTGCGACGTGACCGCTTTTAGCACCCTGATTCAGGCCTGCCGGCAGCACCGCCACCGGCGGCTGGGGAGCTGCCGGTCCTGCCTGGAACGCTTGCAACAAGCCGTCGAGCTGTACCAAGGCCCTTTCCTGGAGGGCTTTATGATTGCGGACAGCGACGTCTTTGAGGAATGGGCCCTGCTCAAGCGGGAGTGGCTGCAGCGGCAGGCCGTTGAGGCGCTGGCCCAGGTAACGGATTACCATGAGCGCCGGGGCGATCTGCTCCAGGCGCGCCAGTATGCCTGGCGGCAGGTAGACTTGGAGCCCTGGCGCGAGGAAACGCAGCGGCGCTTGATGCGGCTGTTGGTCCTGGATGGGCAGCGCAGCGCTGCGCTGGCCCAGTACGAGGTCTGCCGACGGGTTCTGCAGGAGGAGTTGGGTGTCGAACCGACCCCGGAGACGCAGAACCTCCACCGGCGCATCCTACGGCAGGAGCCGCTAGAGCCCCCGCACCACTCCTGCACACTGCCCCTGCCGCGAACTTCTTTCGTCGGCCGGCAGAAAGAGATGGCCGAGTTGGCCGAATTGTTGGCCTCCCCCGACTGCCGGCTGCTGTCCCTGTTGGGACCCGGCGGGATTGGCAAGACGCGTCTGGCCTTGCAGGTGGCGCTGGAACACCGGGGCTTGTACGCGCACGGTGTCTGTTTCGTCTCCCTGGCCTCGGTCAACTCGGTCGGCTTTGTCGTTCCGGCCATTGCCGACGCGCTGGGCCTGGACTTCCACAGCCACAAGCCTCAGATGGAACAATTGCAGGATTTTATCTCTGGGCGGGAGCTGCTGCTGGTCCTGGACAATATGGAGCACCTCCTGGAGGCGGCCAATCTGCTGGGCACATTGCTGCAGTGCGCTCCAGGGTTGGTGCTCTTGGTGACCTCCCGCGAGCGCCTCAACTTGCAGGAGGAGTGGGCCTATCAGGTGAGCGGTTTGTCTTATCCCGAGGTGGACGGGAGCGGGGAGGTCTCCTACAGTGCCGTGGACCTGTTTTTGCAGCGCGCCCGGCAGGTCGACCGGCATTTTGACCCGCAGGCCGACTTTTCCTGCCTGCTGCAGATCTGCCGCTTGACCGAGGGCATGCCGCTGGCAATCGAGTTGGCCGCGGCCTGGGTGTCTGGCCGCTCCTGTCGGGAGATTCTGCGGGAGCTCGAACAGACCCTGGATATTCTGGCTACTTCTCTGCGCAATGTGCCTCTGCGACATCGCAGCGTCCGGGCCAGTTTTGAGCATTCTTGGGGCCTGCTGGCCGAACAGGAACGGAGAGCTTTTGCCGCCCTATCCGTCTTTCGGGGTGGTTTTGCCCAGGAGGCCGCCTTACAGGTACTTTCCACGGGCCCCGCCGAACTGTGGGCCTTGCTGCAGCAGTCCCTGCTTCGCCGTGACCCCGCGGGACGTTACCACATGCACCAGTTGCTGCGCCAGTACGCGGCCGAAAAGCTGGCTCAAGAGCCCTCTAGGCAAGCCCAGCTCGAACGGCAGCACGCGCTGTATTACGCGGCCTTTTTGGAGCAGCGGGTGGAGGCCCTCAAGGGCCAGGGGCAGCAGGCCGCCCTGGAGGAAATCCGGCTCGATATTGATAATGTGCGCCGCTCTTGGAACTGGGCACTGTGCTGCCTGCGGGAGGGGCGGGATCTGGAAGCGGCGGCGGCGGTGCTGCAGCAAGCCCTGCAAGGGCTATACCTGTTCTACAGCATTCGCTGCTGGTACCAAGAGGGCGAGGAGCGCTTGGCGTGGGCAGCGGAGCTGATCGAGTCTGCCGCCAAAACTGCGGATCTACCGACCGCGCAGGGCCGGACGCTGCTGGGCCGGCTGTTGACCTGCCAGGGCCGTTGCTGCGAGTACACTGAACATCTGGACAAGGCCGGGCGCCTGCTGCAGCGTGGGCTGAATCTGTTGGAGGACTCGGCCCCTCTCCACGAACAGGCCCTGCCGCTCTTTGGGCTGGGCTATATCGCCCACATGCGCGGGGAGTTTGTCCAGGCCGAGTCGCTATTTCAACGCAGCCTGGCCGGCTATCGCCAGATTGGCGATCGTTGGGGTGTGGCCAACGTGCTCAGCATCCTGTGTCTGGTGGCCCGGAGGCGGGGGTATTACGAAAAAGCTCGCCAGAGCGGCCTGGAGAGTCTGGCCATCCGCCGCGAGATTGGGGATCTGCGTGGGGTGGCCTCTTCTTTGAACAATCTGGGGCTGGTCTATGCCGATTTGGGAGAGTATGTCCAATCCAGGCAGGTGCTGCTTGAGGGCCGCGAGATCTGCCAGCGCCTGGGACACCGGGTAGGGTTGGGCAACGTGCTGACCGGTCTCTGCCGGGCCTCCTTCCGCCTGGGCGAAAGCCAGGCGGCGGAGCAGTTTTGCCGGCAGAGCCTGGCCGTGTACCAGGACATTGGGGATCTGTGGGGAGTGGCCATCGCTTACAACAACTTGGCCCGCATGGCCGCCGAGATGGACGAGCACGCCCGGGCCAAACCCCTGTACGAGCAGAGCATTGAGCTCTATCACCGCATTGGCATCCAGTCCGGGCTGGGCAATACCTTAGCCAACCTGGGGGAGACCTGCTATCGCTTGGGGGAATTCGAACGGGCCCGACAGCATCTGCTACACGCCCTGCATATTGCCTGGGACGGGGAGATGTTCCCCACGGTGCTGAAAAGCCTGGGCGTGCTGGGCTTGCTCTCGGCCGAACAGGGCCAGGAACTAGAGGGCCTGACCCTGCTCAACTTTGCCCTGGACCAGGAAGAACTCGCCCAGTCTGTCCGCGAGCAATTCGAGCGGGCCTTGGCCGCCCTGGAGGCCCGGGCAGCGCCAGAGTTCGTGGCGCGGGCGCGGGAGGCGGCCGGGTCCCGGCAGTTGGCGGACATTGTGGTCAATCTATTGTCCGCGGACCGCGAACGTTAGTTGGGCAAGTCTACGCCGTATCCCGCCCCATTACGCCGTGTGCGGCCAAAGCCGGCACCCGGCCCACCTGCTTGGCCGTGCGGTCCAAGAGGCCGCGGACGAACTTGAGCAAGCGATAGACGTCGCTGAAATTGCTGGCCAGGCCGACCGAGATGCGCACGGCGCTGACGTTCTTGCCGTATTTTTGCTCGATGACGTCGCGCATTTCAAGAAAGGACAACTTGCGCCCGTATTGAAAGAGATCGTCCATGACCTCGGCCGGCAGATCGTGGGCCACCTCGCCGGCCCCGGGATTGCAGAAACAGCCGGTGCGCAGGGAGATTTTCTCGTGGTTGGCCAGTTGCTCGATGCGCGGTCCGTCCATGGGCCGGCCCTCGGGGTCGTCGAAATTGACCGTGATGGTGCCCCCGCGCAGATGCAGGTCCTTGCCCCCGTGCAGGCGGACCAGGGGCCGGCCGTTGCTGTGCCGCAGAGGCTGGAGTTGCCCCAGGAGCCAGCCGGTCAGGCAGCGGACCCGCTCGTGGATGGTGTCCATCCCCACCGCTTTGAGGTAGCGCAGGCCGATCTCGACGGCCGGGATATTCAGGTAATTGACGGTGCCATCCTCAAAGCCGGCCTCCCCGTCGGCCAAAAAGTGCCGATCCGCCTGTGCCGAGGCAATGGTGATGGTCCCCCCGGCGAACCAGGGCCGCTGTAGTTTGTCCAGCGCCTCCCGGCGCGCCAGCAGGCAGCCCATCCCGGTGGGATAGCCGAACATTTTGTAAAAAGAGATCGGCACAAAGTCGGGCTTCCAGGCGCCCAGGTCAAGGCGGTTCGTGGGCGCAAAGGCCGCCGCGTCCACCAGGACGTCCCAGCCCCTGGCCTGAGCCCGCTCGATTAATTCCAGCGGGTGCTGCGTTCCGCTGAAATTCGACTGGGCGGGGAAGGCAAAGAGATGGTGCCCCGCTGGCCTCGCCAGGTCCAGGGATTCCTCCAGCCGGACAGGATCGATGCGCAGTTCGGGTGCTAGCACCGGCACATAGCTCACCGTGGCCCCTTTGGACCGGGCAAACTCGCGGATGCCTTGCACCGAGTTGTGGTTGTCCAAGGTCAACAGGTAGTTACTGTCCGCGTCAAAGGGATAGGCCTCTCCGACCAATTTGATGGCCCCGCTGGCGTTTGGGGTAAAGATGGCCACGTACTCGTCCGGCGAAGCATTAAAGAATTCGAGTACGTAGGCGCGGGCCTGTTCTACAAGCTGCGTCGCGGCCAGGGAGGTGGGGTTGTTCGAGTGGGGATTGCCAAATACGCCGCCCTGCAGTAGCTGCAGCTGCTGCTGGAGCTGCGACTCGGCATAGAGCCCGCCCCCGGTATAGTCCAGATAGACGTG
>JAFGKG010000116.1 GCA_016928715.1 Chloroflexia bacterium | reverse complement strand
TTTCCGGGAGATTCTTCGCTTCGCCGCCTGCGGCGGCTCGCTCAGAATGACAGCTACTACAAAACTTGTCCGAGTGTACTAGACCACAAGAGGAAACCTATGTCCCGACGACGTTCCATACAACACATCCTGCTAGGGGGGTACGGGATTGCCGCACTGCTCATCCTGGTGGTCGGCTGGTTTGGTTACAGCCGCGTTCAACAGGCCAACCAGGAACTGCAAAAGACCATCCTGTTCCAGGTTGAGATCTGCCGGCAGAGCGCCCAGGTAGAGAGCCGCAGCCTGGCCATCTCGAACCTGGCCCGAGAATATCTGCTCTGGCAGGATCCGGCTGAAAAGACGCGCCTGCGCACGCTCCTGGACGTCGAGGCGCGGGTGATCGAGGAACTGCTGCGGCAGTTGGAGGCCAAAGTAAGCAACGTGGAGGAGCAGCAGGCCCTAGCCCAGGTCAAGGACCTTTTCGGCCAGTACAAAGGGGCCGTACTGGCCCTGCTGAATGCCCATGACACCAACGGTCACGAGGAAACCTATGCCCAGCGCGTCGAGCTCGCCGTCCAGCAGGGCCAGTTGCTCGACTCACTCAGCCGCATGCAGGCGGTGGAGCAGGACGTCCTGCGCGCATCGCGAGAGGAGGTAGAACGCGGCGTGGCCCTTTCGCTAATGCTGACTGCGGTCCTCAGTGGGGCGGTGCTGTTGCTGCTGGTCGGGGCAGCCTGGTACGTCAACCGAAGCCTGCTGCGGCCGCTGCAGCAGTTGCGCCAGGGCACCGAGCTCCTGGGACAGGGGCAATGGGAAGAGACTATTGACGTACAGACCGGCGATGAACTGGAAGAGTTGGCCAGCACCTTCAACCAGATGGCCCAACGCCTGCAGCAGTCCCAACAGGAACTGCGTTCCTGGGGTGAGCGTCTGGAAGTCCAGGTGGCCGAGCGCACCCAGGCCCTGGCCGAGATGGTGGACAGACAGAAGGTGCTCCTGGAGACGATCCGGCAGATGTCCACCCCGGTCCTGCCGGTGCACGAGGGAGTCCTGGTGATGCCCCTGGTGGGCGTCATTGACGCCGAGCGGGCAGACGTCGTGATGGAATCGCTGTTGACGGCGCTGGAGCAAGAACGTACCCGCATTGTAATCCTGGACATTACTGGGGTGCCGGTGGTGGACACATCGGTAGCGCAGACCCTGCTGCAGGCCGCCCAGGCGGTGCGCCTGCTGGGAGTGGAGCCGGTATTGGTGGGTATTACTCCAGCAGTGGCCGAGACGGTCATTTCCCTAGGGCTAGACCTGACCGGCCTGGTCACCAAGGCCGACCTGCTCAAGGGCGTCGCCTATGCGTTGAGCAAAGTGCCGGCCGAGAGGCGGTAGTAAATACCGTTGTAGGGGCGAGGCGTGCCTCGCACCTACAACAAGGATGCTTTACGAAACAGACTTTGGAGGAACCGTTGAACGAGCAGCCATCGCCAGAATTTGCAGGGGACCTGAGCCAGCCAGAGGCCGCGCGGCTGCGCGAGATCGAGACACAATATCGCGTTCTGTTAGACCTGACCCCCTCCTACGTGCTGGCCCTCGAACCGGATATGACCATCCGTTTTTGCAACGCGGCCTATGCGCGCATGTTTGAGCGGCCGGCCGACGAGTTGGCCGGGCAGAGCCTGTTGGAGCTCTTTCCGCCCTTTGCCAAGACGGCATCCTACGCTGCCTATCGGCGCATTCTCGAAACGGGCGTACCAGAGCAGGTGATCGGCCCAATTGGCCCCGTCTATCTGCATGCCCACATCTTTCCGGCCCCCTGGGGACTGCTCTCCGTGGCCCAGGACATCACCGAGCAAAAGCAGGCCGAAAAGCGCTCCAAGCTGGCCCATGTGATGACCGATCTGTTGGACGAGATCGACATTGCCCTCTGGGAATTGGACACCGAATACCACATCGTCTCGATGAACCGCCGCGCCAAAGAGATTTATGGCGCGGACGTCCTCGGCCAGCCCTGTTACCAGGTTGCGGCCAAGACAAACCGTGTCTGCCCCAACTGCCCGGCGAAAAAGGTCTACGAAGGGGCCCCGAGCGGGCGTTCGGAGCACCGCCGGGTGGACACTCGGGGCAACGTCATTTACATCGACCACATCGCCACACCGATCAAGGACGAGCAGGATCGGCTGACGGGGGCGCTGGTATTGATCATTGACATCACCGAGCACAAAAGGGCCGAGGAAGAACTGCGGGAGGCCTACGAAGAGCAAACGCGCCTGCGCGAGGAGGTCATTGCCGCCCAGCAGCGCATCATTGGCGAGCTATCGACGCCCGTGATCCCGGTGATGGAGGGCATCCTGGTAGCGCCCATGGTCGGCAGCATTGACACCGAGCGAGCCCGCCGCATCACCGAGACGCTGCTGCAGGAAATTGGCCGTACCCAGGCGCGTATCGTGATCCTGGACATCACCGGCGTGCCGGTGGTCGACACATCGATAGCCAACGCGCTCTTGCAGACGGCGGCGGCCTCGCGGCTCTTGGGTTCGGAGGTCGTTTTGGTGGGCATTCCGCCGGCCGTGGCCCAGACCATCGTCCAGTTAGGAGTCAACCTGCAGGGATTGGCCACACGGGCCGACCTGCAGAGCGGGGTAGAATACGCCCTGCAACGGCTGGGCCATGCGATTGTAGATATAGGTTGAGCGGAGGACGAGCAAGGAAGTGTGCTGTAGTGACAGCGAGAGTGCCCCCGGATCAAGAGCAAATTCCCATACGACTGTTGCCGGGCGCGGAGCGCATTCTCCAAGCCGCGCTGGCGGGTCACTGGAGCGAGGCCAGACTGTACAAGCTGCGCCTCCAGGCCGAGCGCATTGTCCTCGCCTCGGGCTTTGACGAGCTGATCTGTCTCAAGAACCTGGCCTTCACGCCCTTTGAATACCAGGTCCGGGCTGCGCGTACGGCCCTGCGCCGCTTTCGCGGGCGGGGCCTGCTTTGTGACGAGGTCGGTCTGGGCAAGACCATCGAGGCCGGCCTGGTGCTCAAGGAATACGCCCTACGCCAGATGGTGAGCCGGGTCTTGATCCTCACCCCCCCCGCCCTGGTCGAACAGTGGCAGGAAGAGTTGGCCCTCAAGTTTGGCCTGGACGATTTCATCACCAACACCGACCCCCGCTTTCGCGCCCTGGGCGGCCAGGCCTGGGCCCAGTTCCCCCGCGTGGTGGCCTCGCTGGCCACGGCCCGCCTGAAAAGACACCGTTCCGAGATCACGAAATTGGATTACGACCTGATCATTGTCGACGAGGCCCACCACCTCAAGAACCGCTCCAGCGTCTCTTGGAAATTTGTCAACCAATTGCAGCCCAAGTACATCCTCCTGCTCACGGCCACCCCCGTGCAGAACAAGTTGGACGAGCTGTACAACCTGGTCACGCTGCTCAAGCCCGGCCAGTTGGAGAGCCCGCGCAAGTTTCGCCAGCAGTTCGTCGTGCAGGGGGATCCCCGTCTGCCCAAAAACCGGGGGCTTTTGCGCGAGTTGCTGGCCGACGTCATGGTCCGCCATTCCCGCAGCCAGGTGCGGGTGGACCTGCCGCCGCGGCAGGCGCACACGGTTCGCCTATCCCTGACCGAGCCCGAGCAGGCCCTGTATAACGAGGTCAGCGACTTGATTCGCCAGGGCCTGGTCACCGACGACCAGGGGTCGCTCCGGGTCAACACCTTCACCCTGCGGGTCCTGCAGCGAGAGATCGGCAGCAGCCCGCAGGCGGCCGAGCCGACGCTGCGCGCCCTGGCCAAAAAGCGCCTGCTGCAGCCGCACCGGGAGCAGCTATTGTCCCTGGCCGACCGCGCCGCGCGGATACAGGATTGGGCCAAGGTCGAGGCGCTGGAAAAACTGCTGCGCTCGATCTTGGGCAGTGGAACGCCGGAAAAGGTGCTGATCTTTACCCATTTCCTCCGCACGCTGGAGCTGCTGCGCGCCCGGCTGGAGGAAATGGGCATCTCTTTTGTCATCTATCACGGCCGGCTATCCTTCTCGGACAAGAACCAGGCCGTCCAGGATTTCGAGCAGCGCGCCCAGGTGCTGCTCTCGACCGAGGCCGCCGGGGAGGGCCGCAACCTGCAGTTCTGCCGCACTATGGTCAATTTCGACCTGCCCTGGAACCCGCTGCGTATCGAGCAGCGGGTGGGGCGCATTCACCGTATCGGACAGGAACGGCCGGTGCGCATCTATAACCTGTCCGCGCGCGGAACGGTGGAGGATTATATCCTGGACATCCTCGACCGCAAGCTGAACATGTTCGAGTTGGTCATTGGCGAGATGGACATGATCCTGGGGCACATGTCCGACGAGCGCGATTTTGAAGAGCTGGTACTGGAGGTATGGGGCCGGTCGCAGACACCGGGCGATTTGCAGGCCGGCTTTGAGCACTTGGGCGAGGCCCTATCCCAGGCCCGCCAATCCTACGGCCGGGCCCAGGAATACGACCAGGCCCTGTTTGGGGAGGATTTTGCGACGGAATGAGCTCGCTCTTTCAAGGCAGCCGCGAAGCGTACGATTTGAGCGATTTTGTCCTGGCCTACTGCCGCCAGGTCGGAGCGATTGTCGACCCGCCGGCCTATGGCCTCTATGACGTGCTTTTGCCCGAGCAAGTCGCGGCCCGCTGGGGCGTTCCCCCTTTCCTGCGCCTGGCTTTTGACGAACAGGCCGCCCAGGGTGGGCCACACGCCGCGCCGGAGGAGATCACCCTGCTCCATTACGGCCATCCCTTGGTGGAGGAACTGGTCGACCAAGTTCGCGAGCAGACGGTCTGTACCCGTATGTACGTCGAGCACTTGCGTCTGGACAAGCGCGACCTGATCGAGCGGGCCGGGCCGGCCATGTCCTTCCCCAATGCGCGCCTGTTTCCCGTGGCCAACGTGATGGAACGGACGGTCCTCTGCCACTATGTACGGTTCAGCTTTCGGGCCAACCTGCTGACCGACGACAAACAAGAGTTGATTTTGCCCGTCTGGATGTACGTCCAGGGCGGGCATGCCGTGGATGGCCAGGCCATCGAAGAATGGGCCTACCTGGACGCCAAGGCCAAGGCCTCACGCTTTACCGAGCTGCCCCCGGTCTGGACGCCAGAAGCGGAGCCGCTTTCTGAGGTCGTGCTGCACGAACTGCTGGAGCGGGCCAAGCAGGCCGCCCTGGAGGGCCTATCCGGGCAATTACAGCCGCTGCAGCGGCGGAGCCGACGCTTTTTGGAACTGGACGAGGCCCGCCTGAAGCAGTATTACGATGATTTGGAGCGCGATCTACAGCGGCGCATTGGCCGGGCCGACGGCGAGCGCCGGGAGGCGCTGGAGGGCAAATTGACCGCCGTGCGGGCGGAGCGCCAAGTCAAGCTGGCCGATGCCCGGGAAAAGTACAGCCTGCGGGTCAGCCTGGAACTGATCAACCTCCTGCTGGTCGTGCAGCCCAAGGTGGCACTGCCGGTCGAGATCCGCAACCGCAACGTTTCGATCACCCGGCAGCTCGTCTGGGACCCGCTGCGGCAGCAACTGGAGGAACTGGTCTGTGACGTATGCGGCCGGCCCTCGTCCCGGCTCTGGTTGTGCACCGGCGGGCACCTGGCCCACGAGGACTGTCTGCTGCCCTCGTGCGTGGACTGCAAGCGGGCCTACTGTCGCCTGTGTGCCGACCAGCTCCGGACCTGCGTGGTCTGCGGCCGGCCGGTCTGTGTCCACAGCGTGCAGCGCTGCCCGACCTGCGGCCGGGAGACCTGTCGCGAGCACGTGGGGCGCTGCCACGCCGCCGACGGCGAACCACTGTTGCCCGAGG
>JAFGKG010000115.1 GCA_016928715.1 Chloroflexia bacterium | reverse complement strand
TTTATGTTCATTTTTCTCGACTTGTGCCTACCCTTGCGCCTCAGTGGGCAACTGCTGCGCTGGGCTAGGTTTTTTCAGTAGAGCCAATATTGTATAATCAAAATATACCCTTCCACCACCGGCCTGAAATCGCGCAAATCTGTATCCCCACGATCGTCGGTCAGCACGAGCAAAATCGAGGAGGAGAGCTATCATGGCTACTGCCAGACAGAGCACGTTCCGTTTTGTCACGCTCGTCGGCCTGGTCACCCTGGTCCTGGCCTGCCTGCCCTGGACCTACCCAACCCAGGCCGCCCCCCCGCAGGCCATCCCCGCGGCCCTGCCCCCCGTCAGCCCCCCACAGCCGCTGCAGCAGAGCCCCGCCATCACCATCGGCGTGGCCGCGGCTCTGAGCGGGCCGGCCGAGTTCTTGGGCTGGGCCGAACTCAACGCCGTGCAGTTGGCCGTCAGCCAGACCAACGCGGCCGGCGGGCTCGAGGTCGGCGGGCAGACCTACCAAGTGGTCCTGGTCGCCGCCGACAGCGGCTGCAATCCCACCCAGGCCATCACCGCGGCCAACGCGCTGCTGGACGCCGGCGCCGCGGCCGTCGTCGGACACACCTGCAGCAGCGCCAGCATGGCCGCCCAACCCCTCTACTACGCGGCCGGCGTGCCCATGGTCTCGCCCTCTTCTACCGCGCCGCCCCTGACCGAGCAGGGCTACGACACCACCTTCCGCGTGGTCGCCCGCGACGACGCCTCGGCCACCCGCCTGGCCTATTCTCTGTACAACGAGCTGGGGCTGAGCAGCGCGGCCGTCATCGAGCGCACGGACTCTTGGATGCCCGATCCCCCCGACGCCTTTGAGGCGGCCTTTACCGCCCTGGGCGGCACCATCACCAGCCGGCGGCAGGTGACCTCCACCGCCGACTTTGGCCCGGTCCTGGCCGCCATCCAGCCCGAGAACCCCCAGGCCATCTATTACGCCGACGACCGGGCCGGCGAGGCCGGCCTGCTCAGCCGCATGGCCCACGACCTGGGCATGGATCAGGTGGTCATGGCCTGGGACGGGGTGAACGTGGACCGCGCCGCCCTGGGCACGTACGTGAACTCGGCCGGGCCGGCCGCCGCCGGGGACCTGGCCGGCCTGACCCAGCGCGCCGCATTGGACATGCCCGGCTACCCCGCTTTTAGCGCGGCCTACCGGGCGGCCGGCTTTGCCAACTATGGCGACGATCCCGGCGCCTTTGGCGCCTTTGCCTACGACGACGCCCGCATCATCCTGCGGGCCATCCAGGAGGCCGGCAGCGTCGACCCCGGGGACGTGCGCGACGAAATCGCCGCCGCGCCCCCCTACGCCGGCATCGTCGGCGATTACGAGGGCTTTGACGCCCTCGGCGACGTCATCCCCCAGTGGTGCTGGGTAGAACCGCTGTCCGGCCCCTGGATGCCCCTCGGCGGGCCGGGCGCGGCCGGCGGCATAGTCGAGGCCCTGGCCGCCCGGACGGACGTCTCGGGCACGCTCTACGCCGCGGTGGGCTCGCCCCCCTCGGGGACAAACGCCAAGATCTACCGCAGCACCGACGGCGCGGCCAGTTGGACGCCGCTCTATACCGGCACCGAGCGCCTGGGCGGCCTGGCCGTCAGCGGCACGCTGGTCTATGCGGCCGGCCAGGGCGATTACGGCTGGGACCTGGTCCTCCGCAGCGGAGACGGCGGGGACCACTGGACGCCCGTCCTGACCGGGACCGAGGATTACTGGACCAGCCTGCACAGCGTCGCCATCCACCCCCTCAGCCCGACCGCCGTCTATGCCGCCGGCAGCCAGTGGTGGCACGTGGGACAGATCGACATGGGCGTGGTCTATCGCACCCTGGACGACGGCGCTTCCTGGACCCAGGCGCTGACGGTGCCCGGGGGCTGCTGCGGGGTCCAGTTCAACGCCCTGGACGTCGCCCCGCTCTCCCCGACGACCGTATTCGCCGCCGGCTCGGAGAGCGACGCCGCCTCCGCCTACGGTGTCATCTACCGCACGGTCGACGGCGGGGAGAACTGGACGCGGGTCCTGACCGCCACCCAGGACGGGGGCGAACTCCACTTTAGCTCGCTGCTGGTCCACCCGCTCACCCCCACGATCGTCTACGCCGGCACCGGCTGGGGGCCCAACTACCTCTACCGCAGCGAGGACGGCGGCCTGAGCTGGAGCCGGGTGTTCACCGGGGCGGGCTTTCGGCTGGCCTTGGACCTGCCGGACACAATCTATGCCAGCGACGACTGCAGCGCCCTGTACCGCAGCGAGCAGGGCGGCGATCCGGGCTCGTGGTCCGAGACCAATCACCCCGGTCCCTGCATCCGCTCCCTCGCCGTCGGTCCCGGCCCCACGCCCGGCGCCCTCTACGCCGGCGCCGACGGGGCCGGCCTCTACAAGAGCCCCGACGGGGGCGACACCTGGTGGGAGCGCAACGAGGGCCTGTGGTCGCTGATCCAGCCCTGGGACATTGACCCCGACCCCCAGGACCCGGCCAAACTGCTGGTGGCCACCAATGGCTGCATGGGCGGCTGGCTGACGACCGACGGGGGCGGGAGTTGGGACCGGCTGCCCGAACCCTCCTGCGCCAGCGCCTTTGCCTTCAACCCGGGCGACAGCAACCTGGTCTACGCCGGCAGCCAGTACGAATGCGACCGCGGCTCGATCTGGCGCAGCGAGGACGGCGGGCAGAACTTCCGGATCGTCTTTACCTCCAGCCTGGTCATCAGCGACTGCTCCGGGGGCAACCAGGGCATCTATGACCTGGCCGTGGCCCCCTCCATGACCGACACCGTCTATGCCGCCGGGGAGGACTTTCCCCCGCCGGGCCAGGGCGGCAGCTATGGCGTGGTCGTGCGCAGCCTGGACGGCGGCCTCTCCTGGACGGTCGTCTTGACCCTGCCGCACTGGTCGCAGGTCTGGACGCTGGCCATCGACCCCACCGACGCCGACACCGTCTATGCCGGCGGCCTCCACAACGGCCCCGGGCAGGGCTTTGTCTACCGCAGCCGCGACGGCGGGGAGAACTGGACCCTGGTCCTGACCACCAGCGGGACCGTGCGCAGCATCGCCATCGACGGGCAAAAGCCGCAGGTGCTCTACGTGGGCAACGACAGCTACGAGGTATTCAAGAGCGCGGACGGCGGCGACACCTGGGATATGATCCGGCCCTGCTGCCCCAGCGGCAACCGCCTCCTGGTCGATCCGCGGGTACCCAGCCACGTCTATCTGGCCGGCTGGGGGTACGTGGACGAGAGCGTCGACAGCGGGCATACCTGGGGCGAGGGGCAACTGCCCATCAGCCAGGGGCTGCCCAACATGGACCCGGCCGTGCTGGCGGTGGACAATGGCAGCATGCCGCAGACCTTGTACGCCGGCCTCAGCGGGGTCTGGGTCTACCGCCGCATGGCGCCGCAGCCCGGCCAGCCGGTGACCATCACCATGTGGACCGACCCGCCCACCCGCACCCTCTACGCCAACTGCCTGCACGACGTCTATTACAACGGCCTGGTCACCGACCTGCACGGCAACTGGGTGGCGGACGGCACCCTGCTGGACGTGGTCTACGACATGCACTTCCCAGACGAACTCGTGACCGTCACCCTGACCAAGTCGACGCTGGACGGGCAGATCAGCGGGGGATACGTCGGCGGCATCGACGTGCCGGCCCTCTTTACCTTTACCGCCATCGCCAACGTGCGGGCCACGGCGGCGGTGACCGTGACCCTTCTCTACAACCCGCCGGCCGCCATCAGCATCACCCAGGCGCCGTTCAGCCTGACCGTGGACGGGGAGGCCGGCCTGATCACCGCCTCGCTGCCCGGCCTGCACGACGGCTGCGCCTCCAGCGGCACGGCCGTGAGCTGGACGACCAGCCTGGGCAGCGTGCCCTCGCGCACGCTCTCCCGGCGGGGCGTGGCCACGGCGACGCTGGCCTCGGGCGGCCAGGCCGGCCTGGCCCGGGTCACGGCCTGGGCCGGCGGTTATTCCGACACCGTCGAGGTCGAGTTCGTCGACCTGCCCCTGGACGGCCTCAGCGCGGCCAACGACAGCCCCACCGCCCTGGGCGGGGTCACCACCCTGACGGCGACCGTCGGCAGCGGCAGCAACGCCGTCTACACCTGGGACCTGGGCGACGGCACGGCCGGGGCCGGCGCGGTGCTCACGCACACCTACCCCGGCGTCACAACCTACACGGCCGTGGTCACGGCCAGCAACGGGGTCAGCCAGCTCAGCACGACGACGGTGGTCGCCATCACCGCGCCCACCTACTGGAGTTATTTGCCGCTGGTGCTCAAGAATCACTGAGGGCGTACCTCACCCCTCACCCCTCGGTCCCCCCTCCCCTCCCACGATGTGGAGAGGGGAGGGGGGAAGACAAACGTCGCGATCCGGCGAACCCAACGTTCGGGACCAGAGCCTCCGTACTATCCGCGCGAAATCCGGGGCCGCTCCGTGCCATCCGTGCGAAATCCGTGTCTCCGGGCATGAAACGTTTTCCGGCCGGCGGGCGTCCTATAGGAAAGGAGGTGATGGAACATGAGGATTGATTACGCGCTGTTACCCAACAACCTGACCGGCGAGGCCGGCGACTATATGGCCAAGGTCTATCCCACTGCCTCGGCCGACCTGGAAAAGGTCATCGAGCACATGCTGCGCAAGGCCTCTACGGTCGGCGAGGCCGACATCCGCGCCGTGCTGGCCAATTACCGCCAGGCCATCCTGGAAATGCTCTGCGAGGGCCAGGTGGTGACCACGGACCTGGCCACCTTTTCGCTCAGCCTGCGCGGCCACTTTGACGGACCCGATGACCGCTACAACCCCAAGCGGCACCGGCTGCTGGTGCGCGCCTCCGCCACCAAGCGCTTGATCAAAGCGGTGCGCTCCAAGGTCAGGCTGCGCCGGGTGGCGCGGAACCTGCACCGGCCCAACCCGCGCGAGTACCTGGACTTTGCCAGCGACAGCCGCAACCAGACCATCACCCCCGGCGGCCTGGGCCAACTGCTGGGCGGCCGGCTGCAGTTCGACCCCGCCGATCCGGCCCAGGGCCTGTTCTTTGTGGACGCGGCCCGCCAGGCCACGCGGGTCGCGACCTGCGCCTGCAACAAGCCGCGCCGGCTGATCTTTACGGTGCCCGCGCTGCCCCCGGGCGCCTACCGCCTGGAGGTGCGGGCGACGATCCGCGACAGTGCGGACGTGCGCGTGGGCCACCTGGACAAATCCCTGTTCGTCCCTTAAAACCCTACATCCTGGATGTTTTTACCCTACATCCCGGATGTACAAACCCTACATCCTGGATGTTTTTACCCTACATCCCGGATGTACAAACCCTACATCCCGGATGTACGGATCCTACATCCGGGATGTAGACTTTTAACCTCCCGGATGTTCGGGGGATTTAAGCCTTGACTCGTACGAATGCATGCCTTACCTTTGACGAGTTTAAGCCTTGGCTCGTGCGAGTTCAAGCCACGTCCACACCCAGATAGGTCGCTTTGTTCATGGCAGTCTCCTGCTTCGTAAATAGCGTGATCCCCACCTCACCCCTCCCCCGCCTCGCGCGCGTTCTTTGAACGCTGCGCTCGGCACCCCCTCCCCTCGTAAAGCCATAGCGAGATTTGATGTGCAAGGTTGAATCAGGCACTGTATCATCCCTAATCTATTCTACCACAATAAACCACAGTGGGGCAAGCGGCCGGCCGATCGCCGGGCGGGCGCCGGCAGAACGTGCGCCCAGAGACTGCCCAATCCTGAAAATAGATACTGCGTTGACGGTGGGGCAAAGGAATGATATACTAGACAGGGACGAACTAAACTACTTGCTCAAATTGTAAGCTGCTCGTGCGCGCATAGCGAGGTACGATGATGGATACGGAAACCGTTGCGCTTGAACTTCCACCTCACGTATACGCCGATTTGCAGTCACTGGCTCTAGAATCCGGAATGGACCCTGTGGAAATGTTGATGCGCTGGGTAGCACAGGCCCGTCAACGTCGCGAGTGGATCCAGGGTTGGGAAGAACTAGCCGACTTGATTCGACAGGAGGGCGGATTGCAAGTAGGCACGACAAAAGACCAAGTGGTTGAGCAGATGCGCAGGACTCGCCAGGAAATATTTGAGGCTGAATATGCACATCTGTATCGATAGCTGTGTCTTTATCAACAGACTGCGGGGGCATGATCCGGCCGTGCAGCGGCTCATCTCTCTCATTGGCCCAACACTGCAATTGGTCGTACCGCGCTTGGTTGTCCAAGAGGTGACCCGAAACCTGCGCTCTCACGAGCAGGTGCGTCGGTTCTTCCAATTGTTTCATCAATCTGGACATGCCTTCATTGTGGACGAACCGGTCCCTATTAACCTGGTGAACAAGTACGTCGAACTCGGCTTGCCTGCAAAAGCGGATGCCTTTATTGGTGCGTTTGCCGAATGGATGCAGGTGCGCTACCTGGTCTCTGACAACCGTCATTTCCTGCGCGATCTGCGCACAGATGCCTTTGATGTGCTGGATGCCGCCGAATTCGTCTCACGTTGGGAGAGCGGTATACTGTAGCTCTTTGTCTATGAGGATTCGGCTCTTACCTCAACCGCTGTCCCCTCGGGGGCGCCGCTATTTCTGTCCTTTGGGGTGGCCCGCCCCCCGCTTGCGCGGGGGCAGTCTCTACAGGGCCATTTTCGTCCTTCGTGGCGGCTCGGCGGCCATGGCGGACTGTTCCGTAAACAGCGTTATCCCCACCCGCGCCACCCTCGGCTACCTCTGCTCCATCCGGCCGAGGATGTCCAGCGTCCGGTGGTCCCGTTCCCCCCGGTAGTACTTTTCCAATACCTGGCCAAACACCGAATCAGGGTCCCGATCCACGCACTCAAACAGGGCCATGGAGGATTTGAGCTTGAGCGTATCGGTGTGGCCCAATATCTCTCTGGCCGAACGCCCCTCCAGGGAGAGCAGCGCCTGCGCACATTCCCGCAGCCGGCCGCCGAGGACGGGGTGATCGAGGTACTGGCGCGCTTCTGTGATGCTCTGGATGGCATAGTGTTTGGAGGTCGAACTGCGTCCCAATCCGGCGATCTGGGGAAAAATGTACCACATCCAAGTGCGTGCGCTTGCGCCCGTCCCTCAGCTCGGCCAGCGCACGTTCGTACACCCCTTGCTGCGCACTGGTGAAGCGGTCGAGATCAATAAGTTCCTCCCTCAGGGCCCCTGCACCAGGGCCACGCCGACGGCCCCGGGGCCGACGTGGGTGGTCACCACCTGGCCGGCCGGCAGCAGCAGGATCTGCTCGCGGGGAAAGAGCGGGGCCAGGTCGTCGGCCAGTTGGCGGGCCAGGTCGGGGTTGTTGGCGTGCAGGACGGCCACCCGTTCCAACGGGGCCAGGCCGGCCACCAACTCGATCAGGCGGCGCCGGCCGGCCTGGCGCGTGCGCACCCGTTCGAGCAGGGTGGTCTGGCCGCCGCGCAGGGTCAGGATGGGCTGCACGTCCAGCAGTGCCCCCAGCGCGGCCTGGGCGCGGCCGACCCGCCCGCCCCGGCGCAGGAATTCCAGGCTGTCGATCAGGGCCAGCACGTGGGTGCGCGAGCGCATCTCCTCGACGCGCGCCACCACCTGGTCCAGGGGCAGGTCCTGCCGGGCCAACTCGGCCGCGGCCAGAACCAGCCAGCCCAGGGCCATGGAGAGCTGGCCCGAATCCACCACCGCGACCTCGCCGTCCACCTGTTCGGCGGCCAGGAGGGCGGCCTGCACGGTGCCGCTCAGGCCGGCCGACAGATGGATCGAGATCACCTCGCCGCCGCCGGCGGCAATGCGCTCGTAGGTGTGGCGGAACTCGCCCATGGCCGGCTGGGAGGTCAGGGGAAATTCGCCCTGCTCCAGGCGCTCGTAAAAAACCTCCGGGGGGAGATCCAGACCATCGCGAAAGCTCTGCTCGCCGAAATGGAGCTTGAGGGGAACCACCTGGATGCCCCAGCGCACAACGGCATCCAGGGGCAGGTCCGCCGTGCTATCCGTGACCACCCGTACGCGCCGCACTAATCCTCCTCGTAGACGGCCACGGCCATCCCACCGGGGCCGACCAGGGTCTCCAAGAGAGGTCCATAGCGGGATACGATCACCTTCTGGCGGGGATAGATGAGGTCGATGCGCTCCAGCAACTCGCCCACGTCCTCAGAAGTCGTGCTGTAGAGCACGGAAATGGCGCGCATTTCCGGGAAATCCTCGATGAAATTATAGAGACCGTCCAAGGCGCGTATCCGTGTACGCGGGCGCTCGTAGAGCAGCAGCGAACCCTCGTTCAGAACGAGCAGGGGTTTGGCGCGGGCCAGCATCTGCATCTGGGCCGGCGAGAACAGGTTCTGCCGTTTCAGGTACTCCAAATTATCACAAAAGACCAGCAGGTGGCAGTGCCGGATCATCCAGTGGATGCGGTCGATCACCTCTTCCATGCCAAAGCCAGCACGGGCGGTCCGGGCGGCCTCGATGGCCACAAAGCCCAGGGCCATGGACAGGGAAAGAGAATCGATGGTCTCCACCCGGCAGGTCGAGGCCGGCAGCGCCGCGCGGGCTCGACTGGCCATCAGAAAGCTATCGCTCAACAGGCTGGAAGTATGAATAGAGATAATGGCATCGCTCGTCTCCCCCAGGCGGCGGTAGAGTTTCTCAAACACCTCTACGCGGGGGGGCTGCAGGCGGGGCCATTCTCCATTCTCTATGCGAGCATAGAACTGGCTCCGGTCCATGTCGATGCCATCGCGAAAGCGCTCCCGGCCAAAATGGATCTCTTGGGGCACAACCACAATCCCCAACTGTCGACGCAGCCGGGGTGGGATATCGGCAGCGCTGTCCGTAATGATGCGAATTTTACTCATTCTCATGCCTCACTCAGCCGAAATGATATAACGATAATAGGGTTGACCACCGTACAACAACTCGATCTCGTGATCGGGGTACTGTTCGGCAATGCGGTCGGCCATGTCGGTGGCCTGTTCTTCCGAGACGTCCTGGCCGTAATAGATCGTGATCAGCTCCAGATCGGCCGCGCCCATGCGCTGGAGGAGTTCCTCGGTAACGAGGGGCTCGTCCTCTCCGGCGGCCTCCAGGACGCCGTTCAGCAGGCCAATGACCTGCCCCTCTTGGACCTCGACACCGTCGAGGACTGCATCGCGCACCGCCCAGGTGATCTCGGCGGTTTGGACGCTGGCCGCGGCCTGCTCCATCGTCTCCAGGTTGCTGCTCAGATCCGCCTCATAATTAAAGGCGACCATAGCGGCAATGCCCTGGGGCACGGTATCCGTCGGCACAACGCGGACCTCCTTGCCCGAGAGCTCGGCGGCCTGGCGGGCGGCCATGATAACGTTGCTGTTATTCGGCAGCACGATGACCTGATTGCAGGGCAGGGACTCGATCGCCTGCAGCAGTTCCTCCGTGCTTGGATTCATGGTCTGCCCCCCGGCGACGATCGCGGCCGCCCCCACGCTTTCCAATACCTCGCTCAGGCCATCCCCGGGCGAGACGGCGATAATCATGATGGGGTGGGCCGGCAGATCCGGCAGGGCCGGCAGCACCTCAGCCATCTTGAGGCGCGGCTTGAGTTCGGCGCGCTGTTCATCCATATTGGTAATCTCGATATTCGTCAGGGAGCCCAGGCCAACGGCGTAATTCAAAATGGTGCCCGGATACTCGGTATGCACGTGCACCTTGATAATCGTCTCGTCGCCGGCGACGACGGCCGAGTGGCCCAGGCCGGCAATACGCTCGCGTATCTCCTCTACCTGCAGTCCTTTTCCGCGCAGGATAAAGTTGGTACAGTAGCCAAACTCCTCGGGGCCGTGGACATCGACAAAGGAAACGTCCTCCGGAAAGGGCACCTCCGCCGCCCCCATCCGATTCTCCAACTCGCCGGAAAAATACAGGAGCATGCCTTCCAGGACCAGGGCCAGACCCTGGCCACCGGCATCGACGACACCGGCCTCTGCCAATACCGGCAAAAGCTGGGGGGTCCGTTTCACCGAATCCCAGGCCTCCAGCACGGTCATTTTCAGCACGTAGCGCAGGCTGGGATCGCGGCGGGAAGCGCCCAGCGCCGCCTCGGCACACTCGCGAATGACGGTCAGGATGGTCCCCTCGACCGGCTTGCTCACCGCCCGATAGGCCGTCTGGGCCGCCGCCTGCAGGGACTCGGCCAGGACGGCGCCATCGAAGGATTCCCGCCCATCCAGCCCGTTGGCCAGGCCCCGAATGATCTGCGAGAGGATCACGCCTGAATTGCCCCGCGCCCCCATCAAGGCCCCCTGGGAAACCGCCTTGGCCACCTCTCCGGCGCCGTGCAGGGGAAGCTTTTGCGCTTCCTTGAGGGCGGACTCCATGGTCAAGACCATGTTCGTCCCCGTATCCCCGTCGGGCACCGGAAAGACGTTGAGACTATTGACCCCTGCGGCGTGCAGGCTCAACCAGGCGGTGGCCCCGCGCAGCGCATCGCGCAGACCGGGCCCATCACAGGCCCCCTGGGGTGGGGATTGCAAATCATAGTGACCGGCCAAGGCGTGTTCGTATGGATGCCCATCTCCTGACTGCAAGCTTTGACTCCTCTCGTACAGGGCTGGCCTGACGGTGATGTACGATCCGCCTGACGCAACCGGCCCAAGGCCCTCACTTTCGAGCGCGTCAAGCGTCCGACTTTTTTTCGTGGGCGCAGCTCTTAGACTGGCGCCCCATGTCCGGTATGTGGCGGGAACTCGACCCCCTGGGGCCGGCCGCGACAAAGCGTACCGGCCAACGAGGGCTAGCGCGCCGCATTGCCCAGGCGAATCCCCTGCACATTCACATTGACCTGCAAAACCGGGACGCCCAGGGCCTGCTCCACGGCAAATTTGACGCTGGACATCACGTTTCGGGCGACCTCGGAAATACGGGTGCCGTATTCAATGACCACGTACAGGTCCAAAAAGACGCGGTCCGCCTCCATGTGGACAACCACGCCGCCGTGGTCGCGCATCTCGTCCAGGGGCTTGGTCCAGACCCCCTGTCGCCGTCGCGCCGCCATGCCAACAATGCCATAGCACTGCAGCACAGCCTCCCGCGCGATCTCGGCGACCACTTTTGGAGAAACTTCTATACTCCCCAAGGCTTGTTTTTTCTCTGGTCCCATACCTTTTCCACTCCTTAACCGGCCCCTGGACTCATTGTGGAGAGATCCTCTCCACTTGGCTTTTCGCTGCCACGTCTCGGCCCAAGCAGCACGCCGCCTTCGGGCCTGGCCAGAAATCCTCGTCCTGTGCGCCTCCTCCCCAAACAGTTCTATTGTATACAGTGCAATCCATTTGTCAACAAGCCCAGCTTGTGGTATAATTCCTATTCGTGACGAATCGGATTGAGCCATTGAGGGGGTCAGTTCCATGCCCGGCAAATGTGATATCTGCGGTAAAACGCCGCAATTTGGCCATAATGTTAGCCACTCCAAACGACGGACGAATCGGCGCTGGCAGCCGAACACGCAAAAGAGAACCCTTTGGATTGAAGGGAAGCGGGTGCGGGTCAATATTTGCAACCGCTGTCTGCGAACCCTGTACAAGACGCGCTGAAAACTTGCCCTCTGCCAGACCTGCAGCCGGCCGTACCTCGGCCGGCTTTGCCGTCCCTCGAAAACAAGCCCCGCCGGCATTCCATTGTCCAGCGAGCCAGGTTGTCTACACATCCCCATTATAGCCGATTTCAAGGGCGCTGGCAATACTTTTATGTCAATGCGGGCTAGATTTTCGGCCCAGTGGCCTAAAGAGGCCCGATCTCCAGCACCCGCGGCAGCCCCGCAACATCCGGCCAGGTCTGCAGCGGCACTCCCGGCAGGCCGGCCCGGAACAGATCGAGCACGCTCTCGGCCTGGTTATCGCCCAACTCTAACAAGGCGCTGCCCCCAGGGGAAAGCCGGCCCGGCAGCTGCTGCAGCAGCCGCCGATAGAAAGCCAGCCCGTCCGGCCCGCCGTCCAGGGCCAGGCGCGGCTCATAGTCGCGAATCCCCCCCGGCAGGGAGCCCCATACCGTGTAGGGCGGATTGCACAGCAGCAGGTCCACCACCTCCGGCAGGGGCTCGCAGAGATCGCCCAACAACAGGGCCACCCGCTCCTCCACGCCATGCCGCCGGCAGTTCTCCAGGGCCAGGGCCAGGGCCGCGGCCGAAATGTCGGTGGCATAGACCCGCGCCTGGGGCAGGTGCCGGGCCAGCGCTACCGCGATACAGCCGCTGCCCGTGCCCACATCGGCCAGGCGCAGGCCGCGCCAGCGGCGGCCCCGCGCCCGCTCCAGGGTCAACTCGACCAGCACCTCGGTCTCGGGGCGGGGGATAAGCACGCGCTCGTCGACCAAAAAGCTCAGCCCGTAAAACTCTTTGCGCCCCAACAGATAGGAAACCGGCTCCTGGCGGGCGCGCCGCTCCAAAAGCGAGCGGTAGGCCTGCCGCTCCTGCGGACCCGGCTCTCGCTGCGGATGCGTGTAGAGGTCCACCCGCCGCTGCCCCAGGCAGTGGGCCAGGAGCAGCTCGGCGTCGAGCCGGGCGCTGGGCGAACCCCTCTCCCGCAAAAAAATCGTTCCCTCCCGCAGGAGGTCGCGTACGTTCATGGTCAGACCTGTTCCGCAAATAGCCCCTAGCCGGCTTTTCTAGTATAGCCGTCCCGCAGAGCGCTGTCAAGGGCAAGTGGGCTTAAAAAGGGGCCTCTTCGCCGCCCCGGCACGGCGAAGAGGCTAGGAGAGAGAAAGGAGAGAGAGGGGAATAAATATAGGGGTTGTATCACTTATACAAACGCAAGACCCCCCCAAAAGGTTCCATTCAGCGGGCTTGTTTTCGCAATATTTCCAGAATTCGTCGGTCCACAACCGACAGGGGCAGCTCTGCGGCCTGTTCCAGGGTGAGCCAACGCCAATCGGCGCAGTCCAAAGCGCGCGGTTCCCCGGCCAGACGCCGGCAGAAAAAGGCGTGCAGGGTGATGCGAAAGTGGGTATAGGCGTGCGGCAGCGAGTCCAGCAGGTCACCCACCTCGATCTCGAGGCCCAGCTCCTCGGCGATCTCGCGCCGCAGGCAATCCGGCAGCGCCTCCCCCTGCAAACAGGTGCCCCCCGGAAACTCCCACATCCCGCCCAGCAGGTCATCCTGATGGCGTTGGGCCAGCAGCACCCGCCGGCCCTGGCGAATGACCGCAGCGCAGACCTGGTGGTGCGGCAGCGGGCCCCGCCTGGCGGCCAGCGGCACCGCTTCCTCCCGGCCCGCCTGGTGGGCCCGGCAGAGCGAGGCCAGGGGGCAATCCGGACAGCGCGGCCGCCGGGGCAGGCAGATCAGCGCGCCCAGCTCCATCAGCGCCTCGTTGACCCGACCGGCCTGCCCGGGCAGGATGAGGGCGCGGGCCGTGGCCCAGAGATCCCGCTCCACGGTGGGCCGGCGGGGATCCTCCTGGACCAGGGCCAGCCGGCAGAGCACCCGCCGGACGTTGCCGTCCACCACGGCCTCGTCCTGGCCAAAGGCCAGGCTCAGGATGGCCCCGGCGGTATAGGGGCCAATGCCGGGCAGCGCGGTCAACCGGCGCCGGTTCGCCGGCAGCTCGCCGCCGCAGTCCTCCACCACCCGACGGGCCGCGGCGTGCAGGTTGCGGGCCCGGGCATAGTAGCCCAGACCCTCCCAGAGTTTGAGCACCTCCTGCTGGTCGGCCGCGGCCAGGGATTCGATGCTGGGAAAGCGCTCCAGAAAGCGTTGGTAATAGGGGACCACCGTCTCCCGGCGGGTCTGCTGCAGCATGACCTCCGAGACCCAAACCCGGTAGGGATCGCGCTCGCCCCGCCAGGGCAAGGGCGTCAGGCCCTCCCGCGCCCAGGATAGCAGCCGCCGGGCGGCCTCCCGCAGCAGGGATTCGTCCAACAAGGGCCGGCCGGGGCGAAAGCTGCTCATCTCAGGCGTCCTGATCAAGAGGCCGAAAAGATCCCATCGGCGAGAGGCCCCGGGTCAGCAGGACCTGGGTCGGATAGGGAATCTCGATGCCCTCCTGGACAAAGGCCTCCAGGATGCGCTTGCGCGCCTCCCGGGCCACGGACCATTGGTCGCCGGGCGCGGTCTTGATCCAGACCATGAGCGAGATGTCGCTGTCGCGCAGGTCGTCCACCCCGGCCACCGTCGGTTCCTCCAACAGGCGCTCGCCCCAGGTGTCATCGGCGGCCAGCTCCCCCAGGACCCGGCGCAGCACCTCGATGGCAAAGTCCAGGTCGGTGTCGTAGGCCACGCCCACCCGCAGCACGACCCGGGCCCAATCCTTGGTCTGGTTCGAGACCACGCGCATCTCGCCGTTGGGCACAATGTGCACGGTCCCCTTTAGGTCGCGCAGGGTGGTGGCCCGCAGGGTGATCTGCTCCACAACCCCGCTGACCCCGGCCACCGAGATGGAATCGCCGATGGAGTACTGGTCCTCGATGAGCACAAAGAGGCCGGCCAGGAAATCCTTGACCAGGGTCTGGGCGCCCAGGCTGATGGCGATGCCCACGACGCCGGCGCCGGCCAGCAGGGGGGCCACTTCCAAGCCCAGCTCCAACAGGAACATGGTCCCGCCGATGGTCACGATCAAAAAGAGGAGCAGCCCGTCAAACACCCGCCGCAGGGTGTGCAGGCGCTGGGTGCGCTCGCCCGCGCAGACCGCGTCCTTTTCACCCTCGTTGATCTGTTTGGAGAGCCACCGCTCCAGGCGCCGGCTCAACTGGCGGGCCAGGCGGATGCCCGCATAGACCAATACAAATGTCAGTAACAGGCGCAGACCACTGGTGCGCAGCCAAAGCCAGACCTCTTCCATACCAACCTCCCGGCAAAAGCCCTGCAAACCGGCCTCGCCGCAGTGCCTCAAGTGCCGCGGCCGCTACGCCGACGAGCCCTCCAGCCGCTCGGCGTACTGCGCTTTGTAATAGTCCTGGTAGTGCTCGCCGCTCTTGATCGGGCGCCACCACCATTCGTTCTCCACGTACCAGCGCACCGTCTTTTCCAGGGCCTCGGCAAAGGTATGCCGCGATTCCCAGCCCAGGGCGCCCAGCTTGTCCACGTCGATGGCATAGCGCCGGTCGTGGCCAGGGCGATCCTTGACCGGCTGGATCAGGCTCTGCGGCTTGCCCAGGATTTCCAGGATCGACCGGGCCATGTCGACGTTGCGGGTCTCGACGGCCGTGCCCACGTTATAGATCTCGCCCGGCCGGCCGCGCTGCAGCACTACCGCCAGGCCCTCGCAGTGGTCCAGGACGTACTGGTAGTCGCGCATCTGCCGGCCGTCGCCATAGAGCGGCAGGGGCAGGTCGTCAATCGCGTTGGTGACAAAGAGCGGGATGACCTTTTCCGGGTATTGGTAGGGGCCAATGTTGTTCGAGCCCCGCGTAATGGTCACTGGAACGTCAAAGCTGGCGTGGTAGGAGAGACAGAGCAGATCGCCGCCGGCCTTGGAGGCCGAATAGGGGCTGCGGGTATGCAGGGGGGCCGTTTCGTCGGCCCGCCCCTCCAGCACCTGGCCATAGACCTCGTCCGTCGAGACCTGGTGGTAGCGTTCCAGGCCCAGTTCCCTGACCGCCTCCAGCAGCACATAGGTGCCCAGGACGTCGGTGCGGATAAACTCGTCCGGTTCCATCAGGGAGCGGTCGACGTGGGTGGCCGCGGCAAAGTTGACGATGGTGTCGACGTTGTGCTCCAGGAGCGTAGCCCGCACCAGGCCGGCGTCGCAGATATCGCCCTGGACAAAGGCATAGCGCCCGGCAAAATCCTCGGCCACGTCCTTGAGGTTGTCCAGGTTGCCGGCATAGGTCAACTTGTCATAGACCACGACCGTATACTCGGGATACATACGCAGCATAAAGCGGGTGAAATTGGAGCCGATAAAGCCGGCCCCACCGGTGACGAGCAAATTTTTCATGGTCATACTCCCAAGCCGGCTGAGCCGGAACCAAAAAGGAGAGAACCACAAAGGACACCAAGGACACAAAATTTTTTTCTCCTTTGAACCCTTTGCATCCCTTCGACAATCTCAGGACAAGCCTTTGTGGTTGAAATCCTCGTTCGACGATCCATAATTTTACCATCGAGGTACTAGATTCGACGCTAACGCGAGTTGCTCAACACGCCCACCTTGCTGTAATCCCCCAGCATGAACTTGAGGGCGCGCGGCTTGAGCGGCGAACGGCAGATCTCGACGTGCCGGCCGATCAGGCTGTCCTCGATACGGTGGTCGATCTGCAGGATCTGGCAGTGCTCCAGGATGATGCAGTGCTCGACCTCGCTGTCCACGATCTCGCAGTGGTGATAGATGCTGGTAAAGGGGCCCACGTAGCTGTTGACAATGCGGCTGTACTCGCCAATGATGGCCGGCCCGCGGATGACGCTGTTGATGATCTCGGCACCCTCCTCGATGACCACGCGCCCGTGCAGACGGGAATCGCTGTCCACATAGCCCTCGTTGCGCGGCTCCATCTCCTCCACGACCAGGCGGTTGGCGTCCAGCATGTCCTCCATTTTGCCCGTGTCGATCCACCAGCCCTCGTGAACGTAGGGATAGACCGTGTAACCGTTCTCGACCAGGTACTGGATGGCATCGGTGATCTCGAGCTCGCCGCGCCAGGAGGGCTGGATGGCCTCGACGGCCTCAAAGATGTGCGGGTCGAACATATAGATGCCCACCAGGGCCAGGTTGCTGGGGGGCTGGCGCGGCTTTTCCACCAGCCGCACGATGCGCCCCTCCTCCAAGACGGCCACGCCGAACTGCTCCGGGTTCTCCACCCGGGTGAGCACGACCTGCGCGTTCCAATCGCGGCTGGTGAACTGCTGCACCAGCGGCACAATGCCCCCCTCGATCACGTTATCCCCCAGGAACATCACAAACTTGTCGTCCTGCAGAAAATCCCGCGAGATCTTGACCGCGTGGGCCAGTCCCAGCGGGGCCTCCTGGTGAATGTAGCTGATCTGGGCCTGCCAGCGGGAGCCATCCCCCACCGCCTCCTTGATCTCGTCCGCCGTATCGCCGACGACAATAGCCAACTCGGTGATGCCGGCCTCGACCAGCGTATCGACCACCCGGAAAAGGACGGGCTTGTTCGCCACCGGCACCAACTGCTTGGCCCTGGTGTAGGTAATCGGGCGCAGGCGGGTGCCCTTGCCCCCACTGAGGATCAATCCTTTCATTGCACACCTCCCGGGCCCACCAGGCCCCTCTGCTACGGCTCGGCGCGAATCCGCACGCTCTGCCCCTGCCAGCTCGACCGCACGCATTGTACTATACTCGGCCCCGATGTGCAAACCAAACTTGCAGATGCGCGGGTTATGGTATAATATGTGTTTGCAGGTACGGTCGATTGCTAAAGGATAACGGAGTACACCAATACTATGCTAGAACAACTCGTCCACAACGGCGTCCTGGTCGCGGATAGGCCCCCCGCACGGGGATTGGTGCTGCGCATTCGCGGAGCACTGCGCACCCTCGAGGCCAAGCAGGAGGAAATGGCCCTGGCCTGGGCCAAAAAGCACGGCACCCCCTATGTCGAGGACCCCGTCTTTGTGCAGAACTTTATGCTGGATTTCAGCCAGGCCCTGGGCCTGGAGGAGCCCCTCTCCCTGGAGGAGGTGGATTTCGAGCCGGCCATCGCCGTCGTCGCCGCCGAGAGGGCGGCCCGAGAGGAACTGAGCAAAGAAGAACGCAAAGCCCTGGCCGCAGAGCGCAAAGTCGAGCGGGAGGCCCTGCGCGAACAGTATGGCTATGCCACCGTCAATGGGGCACGCGTGCCCCTGGCCAATTATGTGGTCGAACCCAGCGGCATCTTTATGGGACGGGGCGAGCATCCGCTGCGCGGCCGCTGGAAGGAGGGCAGCCGCGAGAGCGACATCACCCTCAACCTCAGCCCGGACGCCCCCCGCCCCCCCGGCGATTGGCAGGAAATCGTCTGGCAGCCCGAATCCCTTTGGGTGGCCCGCTGGCGGGACGCCCTCTCGGGCAAACTCAAGTACGTCTGGTTGAGCGACACCGCCCCCATCAAGCAGGAGCGGGAACGGGAAAAGTTTGACCAGGCCCACGAACTGCAGGCCGCCCTGGGACGGGTGCGCGCGCAGATCGCCCGGGATCTGGCCGCCGCCGATCCCAAACAGCGCATGATCGCCACCGCCTGCTACCTGATCGATGCCCTCTGCCTGCGCGTGGGCGACGAAAAGGACGAGGACGAGGCCGACACCGTGGGGGCCACGACCCTGCGCCCCGAACACGTCAACCTGGGCCCCGACGGCGTCGCCGAATTCAAGTTCCTGGGCAAGGACTCGGTCCTCTGGCACAAAAGGCTGGAGCTGCCCGAGATGGTGCGGCAGAACCTGGCGGTGTTGATCGAAAATGCCCGGCCCACCAACTCGATCAAAGAGGGGCATCCATCGTTGGACCTGCCACAGATTTTCCCGGACATCAGCAGCCGCGACGTCAACGCCTACCTGGGAGAAATCCTGCCCGGCCTGACCGCCAAGGTCTTTCGCACCCACCACGCCACCATCACGGTGCAGGAAAGCCTGTGCAGCTCCGGCGTCACGGCCGAGCACCCCGAGCACAAAAAATGGGAGGCCGCCAGCCTGGCCAACCTGGCCGCGGCGCAGCTCTGCAATCACACCAAAAAAGAGTCCGGCAGTTGGCCGCGCAGCCGCCGCCGCTACCAGGAACGGGAACAAAAGGCCAAGGAGCGGCTGGAGAAATATCGCCGGCAGGTCCAGGAATGCCGGCAGGAACTGCAGGAGCTGCAGCAGGAGGCCGAGCAGGAACAAACCGGGGCACCCACAGCGGACAAGCAGGAAAAGCTCCGCGCCCTCTACGACAAGCGGATCGAGCGGGCTCAAAAACGGCTGCAAAAGGCCCGTGAAAGGCAGGAACGGGCCGGCCTGGCCCTGGGCAAGATCCAGGCCCAGGCCAACATCGCGGCCCAAAAACGGACCTGGAACCTGGGCACCAGCCTGAAATCCTACATCGACCCCCGCGTCTACCACCACTGGGGACAGGAGGTCGATTACGATGTCATCGAGTGCTACTATCCGCAGGCTCTGCGCAGCCGGTTCTCCTGGGCGCGGGAGGACAAGGAGCCTTGACTTCTGCCGGCCCAGGCTCTATAATAGGAGCATAGCGCAGCGGAGGTGCCGCATGGACATGATCCCCATTGATATTCCTGCCCCCCTGCACCAGGATTTAGTCCGCCTGGCCAACGAACGCGGGCGGGTTCTGGAGGAACTGGTGCGGGGGTTCCTGGCCGACGGCCTGTGCCGCGAGCAGAACGCACTGCAGCAGCAGGGCCTGCTGCAGGAGTGCTATCGCGTCATGGCCCAGGACAGCCAGATGGAGGGAGAGTCGTTCCTCTCCCTGCAGGACGAGGCGATGGGATAGGAAAAGGCGGTTACCGTGGACTTTCGGCGAGGCGATGTCGTACTCATTGCCTTCCCCTTTATTCAGGATTTCAGCCGGAGCAAGACCAGGCCGGCCGTGGTCATCCAGAATGACGTGGGCAACACCTACAGCCGCAACCTGATCTTAGCCTCCATCTCTTCCGTCGTGCCCGACCAAGAGTTCCCCGTGCACTATCGCGTCCAGGCCGGCAGCCTCATCGCCAAGCAGGCCGGCTTGACCATGGACTCGGTGGTCAAGGCCGAGACCATCATCACCATCCCCAAAGAGCGTGTCCAAGAGATCCTGGGCTACTTTCCCCCCGAAGCCATGGCCGAAATCGACCAGTGCCTCCGGGTCAGCCTGGGATTGGACTGATAAAAGACCCCCAAGGACCTGTAAAAGAATAACTTGCTGCATCAAGACAGCAGCGCTTCCAGCACGATCTGCGACCAGCTCTCCATCTGGCCATAGCGCGACCGGGCCGTCTCCAGCGACACAAAACGACCCCGAATCTTGTCCGGCTCGCGCGAACGGCCGACCGGGGAGTTCACCACGACGCGGTAGACAAAGCCAAAGTGGCGTCGGCCCACAGGATTGCGCTCGTCGTTCAAGACCCCCCACAGCCCGGGCCGCGGACGGTCCAGGGCCACCTCCTCGGATATCTCGCGCAGGAGAGCGCGCTCCAACAGGGCCGCGTCCACCTGCAGGCCATCCTGCCGGTCGACGTGCCCGCCCAGGCCCACCGATTCGAGGCCACGCAGGCCGGCCTCCCTTCCCTGGGGCAGCCGCTCGAAGCAGTAGACCTGCCCCCGGCACAGCGCCACCCCATAGGGCACCACCTGCTTCCAACCCTCGTCCACTTCGGCCGGCCCCCGGGGCACAAAGCCGGCCCGCTCCACGACCCGCTGCATAAAGTGCGCCACCAGCGCCGGGTCGCCGGAAAAACCCTGCAGCGCCCGCTCGGTAAAGAGGTCCTCCCGGCGCAGCGCCAGAATGTACTCCACGATGCTTGCCTCCACGGTGAAATGCCTGCGAGTTGAGCCAGGGTTGAAACCACAAAGGACGCATTTTTTCTCCTTTGTGCCCTTTGTGGTTCCCTGCCTCTTCGGTTCCGGCTGTGCCGGGTCAGGGAATGATCTCCAGGCTGATGTCCAGCGCCGGCGCCGAATGGGTCAGGGCGCCGCAGGAGATCAGGTCCACCCCCGTCTCGGCCACGGCCCGGATCGTCTCCAGGGTGATCCCCCCGGAGGCCTCCAGCAGGGCCCGGCCGTCCACCCACTCTACCGCGCGGCGCAGCTCCTCCACCGGCATGTTGTCCAGCAGGATCACGTCCGCCCCCGCCTCCAGGGCCGCCCGGACCCCGTCCAAATCTACCACCTCGATCTCGATGCGCAGGCTATGGGGGGCGTAGGCGCGGGCGGCCCGCACGGCCCCGGCAATGTCCTGGGCCGAGAGGGCCAGGTGGTTGTCCTTGACCAGGACCCCGCCGGCTAGATCCAGGCGGTGGTTGTCCGCGCCGCCGGCCCGCACGGCCATCTTTTCCAGCCAGCGCCAGCCCGGCGTGGTCTTGCGGGTGTCCACCAGGCGGGCACCGGTTCCCTCGATCGCGGCCGCGTAGCGCGCCGCCAGGGTGGCCGTTCCCGAAAGGCGCTGCAGAAAATTCAGCGCCGTGCGCTCGGCGGCCAGGATGGAGCGGGCCCGGCCGCGCACCCGCGCGGCCACGTCGCCCGGCGCGACGCGGGCGCCGTCCTCCAGCAGGGGCTCCCAGTCCAGCGCCGGATCGACCCGGCCAAAGACGGCCGCGGCCACCCTCAGGCCGGCCAACACGCCCGGCGCCTTGACCAACACCTCTCCCAGGGCCTCGCGGGAGGGGGGCACCAGGGCCTCGGAGGTCACGTCCCCGCGGCCCAGGTCCTCCTCCAGGGCTAACTCGATCAAACGCTGCACGGCCGGTGTTACTGTGGACATACGCTCCTCGCTCTCTACTTGCCCTCCTGGCCCAGGGATTCGATGTACTGGCGCACCTGGGGGATGGCCATCAGCTTGGCCTCGAAAAACTCGTTGACCAGGGCCACCACGGTGCCGCGGGTCTCCAAAATGACCCGGTCCCAGTCCTCCTCCGACAGGTCCACGCGCCCGGTCATGTCGTCGCGCAGACGCAGCAGGGCCATGACCAGGTCGCTCTCCACGCGGCCCTCGCTGGTCTCGATGACCTGGCGGATCAGCTCGTCCACCTGTCCGGCGACGGACTTTTGCTCCAAAGCGTCCCCGGCGTCGTGGATGTTGTCCAGCGTGTCCAGGAGCGACCAGACCTGGTAGAGGCGCGAGGTCGGCTCGTCGAACAACTCGCGGATAAAGCTGGCCTCCTCGTACTTGCCGATCAGGCGAAAGATATTGTACAGCCGCTTGGCCACCTTGCCATAGTTGCGGGGGTCACCGTAGGCATACTTTTGCACCTCGTGCTGCAGTTGGCCCACGTACTGCTCCACGGCCTGCGGCGAGAGCTGCCCGGCCACCTTGGCAAAGAGGGGGATCGAGGTGGCCTCCAAATAGACCTCCTGGAAATAGGGGTCCAAAAAGCCGTCCAGGGGCACCAGTTCTCCCTCGGGGTTCTGCCAGGTCACGTCGAACATGTTGCTGACGTTGACCACGCGCTCGTCGTCGGGCAAGGCCAGGATCCAGTCCATCTTGCACCAGCCGGGGTCCTGCTCGCCGTAGGACCAGGGGATGAGCAGCGTCTCGCCATCGGGCGTGCGCACCTCCATCTGGCCGGCCTCGACCTCGTCCGCCGTCCAAGAGATGTATTTGCCGGCAGGGATGGCCTCGCCGTCCTTGACCACGTCCTGCTGCCAGGTCCCAAACTTGACCTCGATCAATTGGTAGGCCTCGCTCTGCAGGCAAAAGAGGGCCTTTTCCCGCATGATCTCTCCCAGGATGCGGCCGGCCTCCTCCCTCGTGGGGGCGATGATATTGACGCGCTCGAAAAAGTCGTAATCGCCCGGGTAGGGCTGGATGCGGCCCTGGGCCGCGCTTCCCGAGAGGGCGATGGCCGTCTCTACGTTGGGGCGGTCGGGCAACTGCACAATGTCGGCGATCTGGCGATAGCGGGCCAGGCTCTGGGGGTCAAAGTCCAGCAGGGTCAGCATGTGGCCAAAGACCCCCGACTTGGCATCGACCTGCCAGTCCTGGCCCGGCGAGGCCCCGGCGGCCAGGGCGGTCAGCCATTGGGCCACGTCGGTCTCGTCCACCTCCACGCCCAAAAGGCGGGCGGAACGGATGATGTGTTGGACCTCCTGCTCGGCCATTTCCTGTTCCGGTCCGGGCCGGCTTGTATTCTGTTCTTCGGTCAAAGGTCACCTCCTTTGTAGATCTGCTTTGCAAATTGTAACATACCTGCCCGCCTCATGGCAAGTGCTGGACGATCACCCGCTGCCAGTCGGGGGCGGATTCGGGATAGTCGCTGCGATAGTGCGCCCCGCGGCTCTCCTGGCGCAGCAGCGCGGCCTGCGCCATCAGGGAGGCGGTCAGCAGCATGAACTCCAGTTCCAGGCGCTCCTGCAGCCCCTCCCCAACGGGGCGAGCCCGCCGCCAGCCGGCCAGCCGGGACAGTGCCCGTTTGAGACCCACGGCGTCACGCTCGATGCCGACCAGATCCCACATCAGGCGCCGCAGTTCGCCCTTGCCCACCTCCTGCTCGTCCTCCTGGGGCACCTGCCCTGGCGGTCCCGCCGTGCGCAGCAGCGGAAAGGCCTCCTCGGCCTGCTCCTGGGAGGCCGCCGCGCTGCCGTCCGCAGCCAATTGCACCAACCGTTTGACAAAGACCAGCACCTCCAGCAAAGAGTTGCTGGCTAGGCGATTGGCGCCGTGGGCGCCCGTGCAGGCCACCTCGCCACAGGCAAAGAGGCCCGGCAGGTTGGTCCGCCCCCACAGGTCGACCCGGATGCCCCCGATCATATAGTGGGCCGCCGGCGCGACCGGGATCCAGTCCTGGGTAATATCCAGGCCCAGCTCGCGGCAGGTCCGATAGATGGTGGGAAAGCGCAGGCGAATCCGCTCCGGCGGCAGGTGGGTCACGTCCAAATAGACGTGTGGCTGCTCCGTACGCTGCATCTCGCGGGTGATCGCGCGGGCGACAATGTCCCGGGGCGCCAACTCGGCCAGGGGGTGCTGGCCCTCCATAAAGCGCTCTCCCCCCTCGTTGCGGAGCAAACCGCCCTCCCCGCGCACCGCCTCCGAGATCAAAAAGGGCGGGGCGCCGGGGTGATAGAGGCAGGTGGGGTGAAACTGGTAGAATTCCAGGCTCTCCACCTCGGCGCCGGCGCGGTAGGCCAGGGCCACCCCATCCCCCGTGGCCACGGGAGGGTTGGTGGTGTGGAAAAAGAGGCGGCCCCCGCCGCCGGTGGCCAGGACAACGTTGCGCCCACGGACCTGCTGTCGCCGGGCCTGGTGCAGGTCGACCGCCTCGATACCCACGGCCCGTCCCCCCTGCACCAGGACCCGGGTGACCAGGCGATGCTGCCAGAGGTCCACCCGCGAAAAGCGGGCCAGGCGGGCCAGGGTCAGCTCGATCTCCATGCCGGTGGCGTCCCCCCGGGCGTGCAGGACCCTCGGCAGCGAGTGGGCCGCCTCACGGGTCAGGGCGATCTCTCCCTGGACGGTATCGAAATGCATGCCCAGGTCGATCAGCTCGGCGATGCGGGCCGGCCCTTCCTCCGTCAACACGCGGACCGCCTGGCGGTTGCAGAGGCCGGCCCCGGCCCCCAGGGTATCGCGATAGTGCTGTCGCGGCGAATCCTTAGAGCCCACCGCGGCGGCGATGCCACCCTGGGCATAGCGCGTATTGCATTCCTCCAGGCCGGCCTTGGTCACCACCAGCACCCGGCCGTGCTCCTGGGCCAACAGTGCCGTGTACAGGCCGGCGATGCCACTGCCCACCACGATAAAGTCATATTCTATCTCGGACACGGCTCCCCCCTTTTTCAGGTAACCTCCAGCATGCGCTCCAACGCCCGGCGGGCCGCCACGGCCACATCTTTGGGGACGGTAACGACGTGCTGGTTATGCTGCAGGGCGGCCAGAAGGTTGTCCAGGGTGACCTGCTTCATCGCCCCGCAGATCATGTGGGGCGCGGCCAAGTAAAAATGCTTGTCGGGGTTCTCGCGGCGCAGCGGGTGCAGCAGGCCGGCCTCCGTGCCAACGATAAAACTGTCCGCGTCGCTTTCGGCGGCGTAGCGCAGCATGCCGGCCGTGCTCAGGACGACCTCGGCCTCCGCCACGACCTCCGGCCGGCATTCCGGGTGGACCATCAGGACGGCCTGGGGGTACTCCCGGCGGGCCGCCTTGACCTCGGCCAGGCTCAGGCGCTCGTGGACGTAACAATAGCCCGGCCAGAGGATCACCTCCTGGTCCGTCTGGGTGGAAACATAGTGGCCCAGGTTCTTGTCCGGCACAAAGAGCACCTGCTGCTCCGACAGGGAACGCACCACCGCCACCCCGTTCGACGAGGTGCAGCAGATGTCGCTCACCGCCTTGACCGCCGCCGATGTGTTGACGTAGGAGCAGACCGCCGCCCGGGGGTACTCCCGCCGCTTGTCCCGCACCTGCTCCGCCGTGGCCATGGCGGCCATGGGACAACAGGCCTGCAAGGAAGGAATCAGCACCGTCTTGTCCGGATTGAGCAGCGCCGCGCTTTCGGCCATAAAGTCCACGCCGCAAAAGACAATGACCGCGCGGTCGATAGAACTGGCCTGGCGGGCCAATTGCAGCGAGTCCCCGGTAATGTCGGCCAGATCCTGGATCTCGGGGATCTGGTAATTGTGGGCCAAAATAATGGCATCCCGCTCCGCTTTCAGGGCCAGGATGCGCTCGACGAGTTCGTTTTTATGATCCATCGGATCCTCCCAGGGCATTGGGCTGGTACACGACCAGCAACGGATGACTGCCCCTATTGTACCGCAAAGTGGGCGGAGCGCAAGATTGCGCAAAAGCTAACGATATACCCCCTCTACCGTCATGGTGCCGGCGCCGAATTCGAGCCGGCGGATCTCGACCGGGGGATTGTCCTGCCAAAAGTCGAACTGGGACTCTACCTCGGACTGGATGGCCTGCCGCACAAAGCCGGGGACGACCGCGCCGGCCACGCCCAACTCGTGCAGCGTGATCACCGGGGCGCCGTCCCGCAGGACGATGCTGGCCCGGCCGTACACGGGGGCATTCAGGCCAAAGAGGTGGGCCAGGCCCCGCCCGGTCAGGCCGTCCGGGCCGATCTCGACCCAGGGCCGGCTGAAGGGAACGCGCGGGTGGCGCCGGAGGAACCAGGCCACGGCGTCCGAGGCCGACTGCTCGGTGACGACGATGGAAAAGCTTTCCCCGGCCGATTCCCCGGCGATCACCTTTTCGCGAATGGCGGCAATCTCGGGGTCCAACTGCGGCACGGCCTCGGGCCAATCCACCTGCCGGGCGGTCGAGCCGATCCAGGCCAGGCCCCAGGCCAGCAGAAAAGCCAGGGAAATCCAGACGTTGCGCCAGCGGCGCAGCCAAGTCCGCATGATCGATTCCTCCCAAGCCGGCCGAGCCGGAACCAAAAATGAGAGCACCACAAAGGACACGAAGGACACCAAGATTTTTCCCCTGCGTTCCCTTTGTGTCCTTTGGTTGAAATCCTTGTTTTTGTGCAAGAATTTCGGTGGTAAGGTACTAATTCCCCAGGCCCAACAGCCGCAGGGCGGCCAGGCCCATGGGCAGGGCCACCGCCAGGCAGAGCAGCGCCCAGAAGGCCAGGGCCCGATCCGTCGTCCCCAGCAGGCCGGCCTGCCAGCGCGGCAGTTCCCCGTCAGCAGCCTCCCCGGCCGGCCGGGCCAGCAGGTCCCGCGAGAGCATGCGCAGCGCCATCCAGGCCGCCGCAGCCAGCAGGGCCAACAGGGCCAGCAGGACCCCCAGCAGGGTGGTCCCAAACACGTCCACCTCGGGGGCCCCCCCGAAAAAGCGGCCCCCGGCCAGGCCCAGGACCAACAAGCCGCCCCCGTTCCAGACCGCGTGGACCAGGACGGCCAGGCCGAAACGGGACAGCCAGGGACGCCGCTCCAGGAATCGCCGGAGGGGGGATTCCCCCGGCCCCACGGGATCGGCAGGGTAGAACAGGCGGTACCAGCCCCAGGCCACCAGCCCCGAAGCCAGCGGGTGGATCGCCGCCCCCATGGCCCGCACCAGCGCGATCCCCGGTCCGAACTCGTGCCAAAAGCTGCCATAGCCCAGGCCCATATAGAGCATATTCTCCGTGGTGGCAAAGCCGGCCCCGACGACCGCGCCGAGCAGAAAGGCGTGTCGCGGGTTGAACGCCGGCCGCCGGCCTCCGGATCGCAGCAGCGGCAGCAGTAGCAGGGGCTTGGCGAATTCCTCGGCCAGAGGGGAGACCACGGCCAACTCGATCCAGCCCCACAGAAAAAAGTACGAGCCCAGCACCTGCGCCACCTCGCCGCCGGCCAGGGCCTCGACGGCACGCTCCCAGGCCGCCCGGGCCAGCTCGAACAGACCGGCCACCAGGGCCAGCAGGGCCGCCGGCAGCAGCGCCTCCAGGATCACGGCCAGCAGGACCGAGGCCGTAGCCCCCAGGGCCAGCACGATCAAAAAGCGCCGCCAAGTCAGGCCCTCCGCCGCGCCGTCCACGGCCCAGGCCACGGCCAACAGGGGCGGCAGGCCGGCCAGCAGGGGCAGGAACACGGTGCTGTCGGCGGCGAGGAAACGCCAGGCGCTGCCGCCCAGCACGCCGGCCAGCAAAAGGGCAAAGAGGCCGGCCAACAGCCACAAGGGCGGCAGGCGCAGGGGAGAGGAGGGCCGGCCCAGCAGGGAGCGCCGGGCGTGGTGAAAGAGCAGGGCTCCGGCGGCGGCCAAAAACAGGCCGAGCACGAGCCCGATATCCGCTGACCAGAACAGGGAATCCCACAGCATCCACAGCATCCCCGGCAGTCCCAGCACCAGCAACACCAGCCCGGCCCAGCTCAGCAAGCGCTTCCAGATCCTTTTCACTCCCACTCCTCCAATCGGCCCATGCGCTGGCGCACCCGCTCCATGTTCCGCTCGATCCAAAAGAGCAGCAGCAGCACCGCGATCCCGCCAATCAGCAGGAAAATCCAGCGGTAGCCGGTGAACAGGGGATTGATCGAAATGGCCACCACGCTGACCACCGTACCGGCCAGGCCCAGGTAGAGAAAGCGCCGCAGTTTGCGCACGCCGGCCCACAGGACGCCCAACACTCCCTCGGCGGTCATGAGCAGGGCATAGGGCAGCCCGCCCCGGCCAAAGGACTGCCCAAAGGCCGAGGCCAGCAGCAGCAGCATGCCGGCCAGGTCGATCCAGCGGGCCAGGACCGCGCTGCCGTCCCGCCACTCCAGGTAGCCCACCACCAGCAGGTAGGCGCCGGCCGGGATGGCGTACCACTGCACCTCGCGCATGCCCCAGACCAGCAGCCACTCCAGGTTCCAGGCCCCCAGCAGCAGGGCCACCGCCGCATAGCCCAACCAGCGCCGCCGGTCGACCACCGCGGCCAACAGGTAGAGCAGTCCCAGCAGGGCCAACACGCTGGCGGCCATCTGCACCCGGGGCGGGTCCTGCGCCGTCAGCAGGGGCCAATCCAGGGCCGCGCGGATGACCAGCCGCACGATGTTCAAACCCCGCCAGGCCATCAAAAGCAGGCTGAGCGCCGACAGGAATAGGCCGGAGCGGCGCAGGGGTCGCTCCCACATCGCCACCCACCGTGCCCCGGCGCCATGCTGCCGGCGCAGCTTTAACAGGTAGCCCGCGAGCCCATAGCCCAGGGCCAGCAGGGCCAGGGCCGGCGGCCAGGCCAGGCCGCCCACGTCCCGCCACCAGAGCCGCTGCGCCAGGGCCAGCAGGCCCAGCAGGGGCGCGCCGTAGGCCAAAAGGGGCGCCCGCCAGGCCGTCGCCAGCAGGGCCAGCAGCAGGGCGTGCCCCAGAGAGACGCCAGCGCTGGCCCGGCCCAGAACGAAGGCCGCCGCCTGGCCCGCCAACAAGTCGAGCAGCAGCAGGGCGTACAGCGGCCGCGACCAGCCCGTCCAGGCCGCCCGCCAGCCGGCCAGGGGAGAGCCCTCCACCCGCCGCCGGGCCACCCACAGGCCGGCCAGGGCCGTGGCCCAGGTCAGCGGCAGGAAACGCAGCGCCAGGTCCGCACCGCCCCAGCCGCCCCACCAGCGCATCCCGGCCAGCGCCGCCAGTTGGAAGGTCCCCCCGGCGATCAGCAGCCAACCCCGCAGGCGGAAACGCCAGGTCGCCAGGCCGTAGGCCACCGCCGCCAGGAGCAATGTCAGGGATAGGTAGCCGACCTCGGTCAGGGAGAGCAGCGCGCCCAGGGCCGCCCCGGCGTAGGCCAGCGCATAGAGGGGCAGCGCCCACCAGCGCAGCAGCCGCTCCAGCACGGCCCGGGCCCAGCGGCCCGGATGCGCCCAGGGAAAGCCCTCCAAGGACCGGCCCTGCCCGTCCAACTGCGCCCCCCAGCGCCGATCCACACCGTGGGCCAGCAGCAGGACCAGGGCCAGTCCCGGCCAGAGGGCCAGCCCGTATAGTTCCTCCGGAACGCCGAGTTCCAGCAGCGCCGTCACGTAGGGGACCGCCGCCAGGCCGGCCGCCGGGCTCAGCAGCAGGGGCTGCTGCAGCCAGACCGCCGCCAGGCCGTACAGCAGGGCCGCCGCCCCATAGCCCACAATGGCCCCGAGGCGCTCCTGGCCCGAAAGGGGCAGCCCCAGGGCGATCAGCAAAAAGGCGGCGGCCAGCAGCGGCGTGGCGTAGCGGGCCGGACCAGAGCCGGAGGAAGACTCCTGGTCCGCCGGCCGGCGGCGCAGCAGCCAGGAGGTCCCCAGGAACAGCCCGCCCAGGCCGATCAGGGCCCAACCGCGGCCATAGGCCGGCACGTCCCATTCGGCCAGCGCCAGCAGCAGCGCGGCCGGCAGTGTGGCCGAGGCCGGATAGACCCACAGGGGTTCCCGGAAGGTCCAGGCCGAGAGCGCGGCCAGGACCGTATCCAGCAGCAGGGCGATGGTCAAGGCCGGCCGCTGGTGGGCCAGCAGGGCCGTAGCGACGAGCGCGGCGCCGTAGGACAGAAGGTACAGCGGCAGGCTGTATGCCGGCTCCCGTCGGGCCAGCCGGCGGCCCAGGAAGAGGGCCGGCGTAAAGGCGAACAGCAGCCAGCCGTAGCCGGCCTGGGGCGCCGTGGGCCAGAACCAGGCCAGCAGATAGAGCGCCCAGACGGGCAGCGCGGCCGCGGCCGCGTAGAGAAAGCGCCCCCGCTGCATCGCGGCGGGATCGGGGTACAAGCGGCGGTCCAGCCACACCGCCAACAGGTAAAAGGGCAGCGCCAGGGCAAAGGTCCAACAGGAGGCGTGCACGCTGCCCAGGCCCCAGAACAGGGCAACGGGCAGCAGCAGGTGGGCGACGACCAGCAGGGGGCGGGAAAAGGGCCGCCCAGAGGGGCGCCGGGCCAGGACGACGCCCAGCAGCAGTTCCAGGAGGGCCAGCAGGGCCCAATCAATGGCATAGCCCGGGGCGGCCGGCCGGCCCCAGACGTACCAGCCCAGGTGGGCCAGCAGGGTCCAGGGGGCGATGGCCAGCCCGGCGGCCAGCCAGACAAAGCGGGGCGCATAGCGCTGCCGGCGAAAGAGCCAGGCCGCCAGGCCATAGAGCCCCACCACCAGCAGCAGCCCGGCGATGGACCAGGTCTCGCGCGTCCGGCCCCCGCCCAGCAGCCACAGGTTGCGCAGCAGCGCCAGGCCGACCGCCCCCGCCGAGACGGCCCAGCCCCCCAACAACAGGGGGCGCCGATAGAGCCGCCAGGCCCTCCGGAACAGGGGCCGCCAGCGCCGGGGCGCGCGCGGGGAGCGCCCGGCCCAGAGCAGGCCGCGCTCGGCCAGGACGTAGGCCAGGGCCAGCAGGGCCGCCTTGGCCGCCGAGGAACCCCGCCCCTGGCTATAGACCGCGGCGACCAGGCCGGCGGCCATGATACCCAGCCAGGCGGCCAGGTGAGCATAGCCGCGCCGGCCAAAGAGCCAGGCATAGAGGCCCAGCCCCAACCCCAGGAGCAGCAGGCCGGCGGCCGACCACAACATGGTGCTGTCGGCCGGCGCGGGCACCGCCAGGGAATAGAGCGAGAGCACGAAAGCGACGAACGCGATGAACAGCGCGACCGTGTAGAGCGGGCGCAAAAAGTCGCGGGGGACCCGGCGATAGCGTTCCAGCAGCGCGCCCGCCAGCAGGTAGGCGGGGACCAGCAGGGCCAGGGCCGCGCTGCGGGGGTCCGGGGGCAGTCCCAGCCAGTCCAAGCCGAGGGACCAGCCGGCGGCCAGCAGGGCGCCCGCCGGCATCAACCAGAGGCGCCTGTACAGCCAGCGGGCGGAGGCCACGTAGAACAGCGCCGCCAGCAAAAAGAGCAGTGCGGTCCAGCCCCGGTCGTAGAAATACCAACCCAGAAGCAGGGAGAGAGCCTGGGCCAGGTGCGCGGCGGTGCACCAGGGCCGGCCGTAGGGCCAACGGCGCCGCCGCAGCCACAGGCCCAGCAGGAACAACAGGCCGGCCCAGAGCGAGTAGGCCAGAGCCAGGTAGACGTCGGCCGGCCGGCGCCCCAACCAGAGCAGCCACAGCCAGGGCAGCAGCGCCAGCGCGGCCGACCAATGAAAGAGCAGCACCCCCAGGCGGCGCGAGCGCTCCAGCAGCAGGTACAGGCCGGGCGCCTCCCCCTGGTGCAGCAGGAGGGCCAGCCAGCCGCTCAGGGCGGCGAAATTGCCCAGGGCGTAGCTCAGGATGGAGCGGTCCAGGCTCAAGAGCGGCGGCAGCAGAGACAGGAAGGCAATTCCCCAGGCGGCGGCGAATACGGGGGCATCGTAGGCCAAGGGGGCGGCCCCGGATCGCTCCCGGCCGCCGACCCGGCGCAGGCCCAGGGCGGCGGGGAGGTGCAGGATGGCCAGGAGTGCCCAGCCCAGGGCCAACTGCCCCACACTGGAACCGAAACTGGACAGCCAGCCCCAGACGCCGATCAGCAGGGCCAGGCTGCATAGGGCCGCCAGGGCCGGCCGACGCCACAGCGCCGCGGCCAGGGCGGCCGCGGCGGCCAGCAGCGCATAGACCACCCCGACCGCCAGCGAGTCGGTCAGGGACCACAGGGCCGCCAACAGGGCCAGGCCCAGAGCAAAGCGCAGGGCGATGCGGCCGTAGGAGCGCCAGGCCGGCTCCTCCCTCCACGCCAGCGCCCAGGAGGCGAGCAGGTAGACGGGGACCAGCAGGGCCCAGCCCAGCGCGTACCAGGCCGGGTCGATCTGCAGTCGTTGAAAAAGGACGCGCAGTGTCAGCCAGGCGGCCACGGGCCCGCAAAGGGCCGCGGCCAGGCCCAGCAAAAAGTGCCGGTAGTGCCAGGCCGCCAGCAGGGCGGTGCCGGTCCCGCACCACCAGTTCAAGGCCAGGGCCGCCATCAAGCCCGGGGGGTCCAAGCCCGAGACGGCGCCCCAGCCCAAACCGAGCAGCATCAGCGCCGCCGCCGCCAGCGGGGCCCCCTGCCAAAAGGGGGGCTCCAGTACCCGCCAGCGCCCCCGGCCGCGCTCCAGCAGGGCGGCCAGCAGGGCCAGCACCAGGACCAGGCCGGCCAGGGGAGCCTGCCACCAAGCCAGGGGAACCCGCCCCAGCGCCAGCGCGGCGGCCAGGGTGCTCAGGGCCGCAGCGAGTACCAGGTAGCCGAACAGGTCCTCCTGCAGCAGGTAGGTCGTCAGCAGGTAGGCGAACAGGCCGAGGGACGAGGCCAGCAGCCATACCTCCAAGCCCCAGTCCGGAGGAAAGAGGCCGGAGAAATAGAGCGCCAAAAAGTCCAGGGGGACGAGCACGGAGGCGGCCAGGGTCAGGCCGACGCCGGTGCGGTGCAGGCCCATGCGCGCGCGCGCGTAGCCGCCCAGCAGATAAAAGCTCGCCGTGAGCAGGACCAAAAAGGCCACCTGCAGCCAGGGGGGAAAGGTCTCCCAGTTCCAGACGATCAGGGTCGCCGCGGAGGCAAAGATCAGCAGCACCCCGATCAAGAGCAGGGCCCGCAGGGTGCGCTCGGAGAGCAATCCCTCCCAAAAGCGCTCCCAGGTCAGGGGAGGGCGGCGGGGGCGGGTGGGCGGTGCGGGTGGGGCGGCCGGCGGGGGCGCTGCGGCGGTGGGCTGCTGGCGGGGCCGGCGCCGCCCCAAAGCCCTTTCCATGGCCTCGGCCTGAGCGGCCAGGTGTTGGGAGGCCTCGGCGTAGGCTTGGGCGGAACGCAGCCGACCGGCGGCCTGCAGCTCGTCGAGCCTGCGCTGCAAAAAGCGCAGCACCTGCAGGCGCGGGACCTGGACCGACCTGCGTCCGGCGGAGGAACTGCCCGGGGGAGGCTGGGGAGCAGCGGCCAGGCGTTCGAGCAGTTCCTGCCGGCGCTCCTCGGCCTCGGCCCGCAGTTCGGCCTGGACGGCGGGATCGAGCCAGCCCCGCTCGGCCCAGAGGGCCAGTTCTCGCAGCAGGCCGTTGAGCAGCAAAACCTCCCTGCGGGCGGCCTCGGCGGCCTGTGGGTCCAGGGGCCGCCGGCGCAGCCCCAGTTCGACGGCCAGCTCAAAAGCCTGCCGTTCGTAGCGTTGGTAGAGGGATCGCCGCACCTTATCCGGGATCCCGGTCCACTCGGCGATCTCGGCCAGCAGGAACCGCAGGCGGTCCCACTGCTCGATCCGTTCGGGGTCCCCGCTAAAGGCGCAGGCGGGGCAGGCCGAGCGGGGATCGAAATGTTCCTGGCCGCACCTGGGACAGTTCACCGTACTGCCCTCCGAATGACCCGCACAGGGGCGAGGATTACGCGCGAGTAGGGGCGGGCCCCTGTGCCCGCTCCGATAGAGGCGGGCCCCTGTGCCCGCCCGCTCCGATAGGGGCAGCCCCCCCGCTTTCGCGGGGGCAGCCCTTGTGGCTGCCCGGCCGGACACAGAGCTGCTTTCAGAGCAGCCCCAGCCAGCCGGCCACCGTGTCCCCCACGCCGGCCATGTTCAGGCCGATGGGCAGGAGCAGCAGGCCCATGCAGTTCATGCGCCGGGAGCCCCACAGCACCGGGATCAGGCCGATGCCGCTGGCGACGGCGCAGACGAACAGGCCGGCCGGGCCGGTCATGGCCAGGACGATCAGCAGCAGCACCAGCAGCGTGCCCAGGCTGACCCAGCGGTAGTGCACCCGCGCCAGCAGGCGGACCACCAGGCGGGTCAGGCCCAGGGAGAGGAAAAAGGCCAGCCCGCCGGTGAGCACGACCGCGGCCACCGCCAGCAGGTAGGTGCTGGGGGTGGCCTGGCTGTAGACGGTGCTGAGCATCCAGGCCATGCCGCCCCGGGTGAGCTGCAGGCCGGGCACAAAGAAAAAGAGCAAGCCGCCGACGTAATAGACGACCTTGGAGGCGCCCTGGGAGATCAGAAAGAGGCGGTCGTCCCGCTGGGCGGTGGCGTGGCCGGCGATAAAGCCGCCGATGCCGCCGGTGACCACGGGGAAAAAGGCGGCCAAGAGGCCGCCAAAGGCCCCGGCCAGGGTGCCCCGGATCAACTCGGCGGGGCCGGCGTCGATGCTGCGGGCAAAGTGCTGGGGCGGCACCTCGGTCCGGGAGAGGATGTTCTGCAGCACCCAGGGCACGGCAAAGAGGCCGATAAAGGCCGGCAGCAGGTTCTGATAGGCCACGGTCACCGGGACCAGGCTCTTGTACATCAGCACAAAGCCGAGCAGGCCCGCGAGCACAAAGGTGGCCAGGCCGGCCGCCAGCGAGCGCCAGCCGTCCCACCAGCGCTTCAGGCCGGCCGGGGCGCGGTCGCTGCCCTTGGGCCATTCCGAGAGCAGCATGTAGGCGATGATGGTCCAGAGGATCCAGGGCAGGTGCGGCTGCAGGATGGCCCGCAGTCGGGGCAGCAGGCTGGAGGCAAAGGGGGTCAGCAGGGCCAACACGGCGATGCCGCCCAGGCCGCCCAGGCCGGTCAGGACGACGGCCTCGTAGCCGCGCCGCTGCAGCAGGTACTTTTGCCCGGGCAGGACGATAAAGATGGCGCTGTCGTCGGGCACCGAGAAAAAGATGCTGGCGATGGTGTTGAGGATCGAATAGCTGGTGATCATGCCCAAAAAGAGAAAGGCCAGGGCCTCGGCCGGCATCAAGGGGCCCAGGGCGGCCGTCGCCAGCAGCAGAAAGCCGGCCACGTTATAGATGTGCAGGGCGGGGATCAGGCTCAACAGGGCGGCGACGAGCGCGCCGCCGACGGCCCAGAGCAGCAACAGACCTGCGGGCATGGCCGGCTCCTTGCCAACGACTTGTACGACCTGCTTCTATTCTATCACGCCACCCGGTCCGGGTCAACCCCGCGCGGGCGCGCACTATTTTTGTCGGGCGAGGCATTTCCTCTGGCTATTTCAGGCTATTGGGGAACAAAAAATACGCCGGATAGGTCCAGCCAGCAGTGCTTTCAGGCGGGAAATGCCTCGCCCCTACAAGAAATCGTAATCGTTCACGGGGTAGGCTTGCTCGCGGCCCCGGACCCGTTTGCACACTTTTGGCCCTGATGGTATAATACCGGCACAGGCAGTCGAGCTTGCCCCCTTACAACAAACGGTCGGCGTTCTTACCCCCTCCAGGGGTTCCCCCCCCAGGGGACTGACCACCTCCAGAGTTGGGGCCTAGTCAGAGAGGAGTCAAAGATGACCCCAGATCGCTTTTCCCAACGCATGAACAGCCTCAAGAGCAGCACCATCCGTGACCTGTTGCACTATGCCACCATCCCGGGCATGATCTACCTGGCCGGCGGGCTGCCCGCCTCCGAATCCTTTCCCGTGCAGGCCTTTCGGGAGGCCTGCGTCACCGTCCTGGACGAGGTCGGGGCCCAAGCACTGCAGTACGGCACCACCGAGGGCTACAAACCGCTGCGCAAGTGCCTGGCCGAGCGCATGCGCAACCAAAAGGGCATCGCCTGCGGCGGCGATAACGTCCTGCTCACCAGCGGCTCGCAGCAGGCCCTGGAGATGATCGGCAAGCTATTCATCGACTATGGCGACATTGTCGTGCTAGAGAGCCCCAGCTACCTGGGGGCCATCCAGGCCTTTAACCTGTTTGCTCCCCGCTACGTAACCGTGCCCACCGACGAGGAGGGCATGATCATCGAGGAACTGGACCGCATCCTGCAAATCGTCACCCCCAAGTTCATCTATACCGTGCCGACCTTCCAGAACCCCTCCGGGCGGACCATGTCGGCCGAGCGGCGCAAAAAACTGATGGCCCTGGCCGAGCACTATGACGTCATCATTGTCGAGGACGACCCCTACGGCGAACTGCGCTACATCGGCGAGCCCGTACCGCCGATCAAGGCCTTTGACACCACCGGGCGGGTGATTTACATGAGCACCTTTTCCAAGATCCTCTCGCC
>JAFGKG010000011.1 GCA_016928715.1 Chloroflexia bacterium | reverse complement strand
CGCGGCTACGTCAAGCTGCTCGCTGAAGTCATCCTCGAGATGTCCCGCCAGGAGGAGGTCGTCATCCTGGGGGCCGGCGGGCAGGTCATCCTGCAGGATCACCCCCAGGCGCTGCACGTGCGCATCGTAGCCCCCCAGGAACGACGCCTGGAGCGGATGCAGGAACTGGGCCTGGGCCAGCGGGCGGAGGCGATCCAGGCGCTGCGACAGAGCGACGCGGCGCGCTCGGGTTACCTGCACGTCTATTTCGACCGCGATATCAATGACGCCCTGCTCTACCACCTGGTCCTGAACGCGGGGCGGCTGTCGCTGGAGGACATTGTGGACCTATTGGTGCGGCGCGTGCAGCGCCTGGAGGATGCGGACCATGCCTGAGGTCGTGCTGATCACGGGGGCCTCCTCGGGCCTGGGCCGGGCCGCGGCGCGGCACCTGGCCGACCGGGGCTACCAGGTCTATGGGACCAGCCGCCGGCCGCCGCAGGAGCTGGCCGGGGAGTCCTTTCCCCTGTTGCAGATGGACGTCACCGACGAGGACTCGGTGCGGCGGGCGGTGGCCGAGGTGATCGAGCGGGCCGGACGCATCGACGTGCTGCTGAACAACGCCGGCTTTGGCCTGGCCGGGGCGGTGGAGGATACCTCGATCGAGGAGGCCCGCCGCCAGTTCGAGACCAACTTTTTTGGCCTGCTGCGGGTGACGCGGGCGGTGCTGCCCTCGATGCGCGAGCGGCGGGCCGGCCTGATCGTCAACACCAGCTCGATCGGGGGCCTGATCGGGGTGCCCTTTACCTCCATGTACGCCGCCACCAAGTTTGCCATCGAGGGACTGAGCGAGGTCCTGCGCCTGGAGCTGCGGCCCTGGGGCATCCGGGTGGTCCTGGTGGAACCGGGCGACTTTAGCACCGCGTTCACCTCCCGCCGGGTCCAGACCGCGGCCTCCCAGGGCGACTCGCCCTACGCCGGGGCCTTTGCCCGCTCCCTGGCCATCATTGAACGGGACGAGACGCAGGGCTCCGACCCGCAGTTGTTCGCCCGCCTGATCGAGCGCATCATTCGCAGCCGCTCGCCGCGGCTGCGCTACGTGGTGGGCTCTTTTGACCAAAGGCTGGCTGTGCTGCTCAAGCGACTGCTGCCGGACAAGTGGTTCGAGGCGATCATCCGGGGGCACTATAAAGTTTAACGGGAACCGGGCTAGGGACCTGCGAGTTTGCTTACTCGAATGTGATGGGGCTGCACAACGGCAAAGGTGCCCAGCAACTGACTTCCCTGCTCCTGCACGAACCGTCTGACGGTCTGAACCATCGAGGATCGGGCATTGCCAGGGAAACGGATCAAAATCACGCCGGCCGATTCGGCATGGCTGACGAAAAGCAGCCGACCAAATTCTTTATCCTCCGTCAGCAGGATGCGCTTTTCACGGTTTGCCTGGTCGATCAAGTCGCGGTCGATGGAACGCTGCATGACTTCGCTCACTGCAAAAACGTCATAACCATCCGCTCGCAAAGCACGCACGACAGCAAAGTCGCAGCTCTCGTCGGCCAGAAAGCGCAAGGTATTCATTGCGTGATCTGTACTAGGATAGTCTCGTAGGCCAGCGAATCGGCTGCATACGTCAGCGCTGCCTGGATGCCCTCCTGTGTCAAGCGGGGATAGGCATCCAGCAGATCGGCTATCGTAGCGCCTTCGCCAAGTTTGCGGATAATGAGCTCAACCGGAATGCGCGTACCGCGTACTACAGGTTTGCCCAGCATAACATCGGGGTTAATCTCAATGTGCTCTGCTAGAATTGGAGGCATAGCATTGATCCTCTGATTAGACCATTGGGTGGGAGAGATTCAATAACTGCCTTGATTGTAGCACATTGGGGCGGAGCTTGTCAAACTACTGGTGTGCCAGGGCGCGTGCCATTTTTATAGATTATTTGTAGGGGCGAGGCATTTCCCGCCTGAAAGTACTGCTTGCTAGACCTTGTCCGTCGTGTTTTTTGCTCCCCGGTGGCCTGAAATAGCCAGCGGAAATGCCTCGCCCGACAAAAATGGCGCGCGCCCGTGTGCCATAGGGCGCGCGCCTACGTCAGCCCTGATCTGAGAGGTCGAGGCGGTAGACCTGCAGCCCTACGCGGGCCAGAAAGGAGGCCAGGCCGCGTACCATGTCCCGATTCAGTTCCTGCACCTCGGGCGGCAATTTTGCCCAGGGAACCAGGTAGGGATGGGTTTTGTGCTCCCGGTCCTTGGGTCCCCGGCGCCAGCCATCCTGCCGGCGCTCGTCGAGCCAGCGCTCGTGCTCCATCTGGGCCATCCGCTCGACCTCGGCGGCGCTGAATTCGAGCGCCGGGCAGGCCGGATCCTCCAGCGGGCCGATCGCGCAGTCGACGGCCTGCAGCTTGAGTACGATGTGGTCGGCCTGCCGGCGGCAGGATTCCTGGTACTCGGCCGGCAGTTGTTCCCAGGGCGCCAGGGCGACGTCCTCCGGCTCGGACGGGTCGCGCTGCCGGCGCTGCTGCAGGTACTCCTCGTGGATGGCCCGGGCGATGGTCTCGTGACTGCCGCCCAGTACCAGTTCGGGCGAGCAGGTTCGTTCCAGCAGTCCAAAGGCGTGCAGGTTGTCCGGGGAGTGTCCGGCGTTGGCCACGTCCTCCAGCAGCAAGGCCAGGCCGCCGGACTGTTCCATGCGCACGACGATGGGGATGCTCCTGTCCTGGATGCGCCGGTGCAGCGACAGGGCGGTGGACAGGGCTAGCGACTCGTTGTCCAGGCAGATATAGACCCGGCTGATGGCGCACTGTCCGCTCTGGGTGCATAAAAAGTCGGCCCGTTGAAAGTCGGGACCGCGCACGTCCATCGTGCAGGGCTCCAGTTCGCAGACCTGCTGCAGGTGCGGATAGCGCAGGCACAGCGACTCGGTCTTCCAGTCCGCCTCCCGGTCAATGATTCGCAGTTGAAAGCGTTCCGTGTTGTGTCGATCCCCCGCGCACCAGATGTTGGCCGCGTGCAGGATCAGGCTTTCCCCCATGCGGCCGAGGCCGATGACCAGCAGGTGGGGGCGACGGCCGCTCTCTGCTTCAAAGGGGGGATAGTCCTGCAGCAGGGCGCGGGCGCCGCTGTCAAAGACGTTAAAGAAGGATAGCCGGAAGGAGGCCATCTCGCCCATGGCCAACTCGCGTTCCCGCAGCAGCGTGCAGAGCTGGGGGTTGACCACGTGTACGGTGCAGGGCAGGGCCTGGCGGCGGCGGCTGTTTCGCAATAGTTCGCGGGCCCGTATGGCGACCTCGGCGTTGACGCCATCGTCGCCGCTGACGGCGAGCAGGTAGCGCGCCTGTTGGATGCGCGCCTGTTGCAGCAGTTCGTCGCTGGTGGCGTCCCCCAACAGGACGATCGCCCCCATCTCGCGGCAGTGGTTGATCAGGGGATTGTCCTCGTCCCGCTCCAGGAGGACCACCCGCCGGCCCTGCTCCCGAAATCGCTGGGCGAGCAGGTGGCCCCTGCGGCCCAGCCCGCAGATGACGACGTGCTCCCGGATGGTGCGCAGTCGGACCATCGAGATCTGCTCGTGAAAGAGGATCATAAGGGCCTGCAGGGCGGTGTAGGCGGCGACCAGGGGGGCCAAGTAGCGGGCGATCTCCAGTGCCCAGCCCTTGTCGCCGGGGATGGCTCCGGACTCGAGGGTGAATAGCTGCAGCGCCAGGTACAGAATGTCCCAGAAACTAGCCTCCTGGCCCTGTCGGGAGAGGTGCTGGGCAAAGCCCAGGCAGCCCAGCACCAGGGCCAGGAGCCAGAGCAAGAGGACGTCCAGCCAGCGATAGGTTTGCCAGTGCGCCTGGACCCTCTCGCGCCAGAAACGGCGCAGGCGGTGGGGCACGGGGACGTCACCAGCCATGCTAGACCTCTCCCTCGCGCAGTTGCACCACGGCATAGCCGGCCCGGGCCAGGATGCGCGGGATGGCCTTGACCAGCATGCGGTCCTTTTCCCGTTCCTCCTCGGGCAGGTCCTTCCAGGGCACGATGCAGGCGTGCTGCTTTTTCTGCTTGTCCGTCACCGGCGCGTATTCCCAGCCGGCCTGCAGCTTGTCCCGCACCCAGCGCTGGTGCTCCAACTGGGCCAACTGTTCCAGGTGGGGTCCGGGGAACTCGAAGGGGGGTTCGTTGCTGCGCGCCGGCAGCATCACGTAGCCGATGCGGGCCAGCTTGTTGGGGATGTCCCGCACGGCGTTGCGGTTGTCCTCCTTTCCCTCCTCGCTCAGCTCGCTGTAGGGTTTGATCATGCTGTGGGTCCGGGCCTGCTCGTCGGTGAGTTCGCCCCGGCGGTAGCCCTGGCCCCGCATTTCCTCGCAAAAGACGTTGTGGTGGGCCTCGGCCAGTTTTTCCAATAGGGCGCCCTCCAGGGCCATTTGCTGCACCAGGGCCAGGAACTCGAGCCCGTCCACGTGCAGGTCCATCTGGGCCTCCGAGGGCAGGCTGGAGCGCTCGTAGGAGGTCTGGCCGGCCAGCAGGCTCATGGCCACGATCGACTCCATGGAGCGGATGCCGTGCTTGTAGCGGCCGGTGCGCAAAAAGGCCCGCAGCAGGCCGGGGTCGATGTCTGGCACGTCGTTGCCGTTCTGTCGTTGAAAGATCTGGGGCACGTTGCGCCACAGGATGGAGCGCAGCAGGATGGCCCGGCGGATGATATAGTAGGGATCGTCGGACAGCGCGTTGCCCGCGCCGTCCCCCTGGCGGTTCGGGCCCAGCACGTTGACGTAGCCCTTGAGCCGGCTGACAAAGTCCGGCCCCTTGACCGCCCGGAATATCTCGGGGGCCAGGCCCCGCCCAAAGGATTCCATGTTGGCGCTGGTCCCCCCGGCAAAGACAAAGATGGCCCGCCCGATGGGATGGCTGACCTGTCCCTGGCGAAAGCGGCCGTCCTGCATCGGGGCCAAAAAGTAGCGCAGCCAGCCCAGGGCCTTGCCCTCGTAGGAGGAATCAAACTCGTCCCAAAAGACCAGGGGCAGCCGGCCGCTCAGGCTCACGTCCCGAACCTGGTGGAGGGCGTCGATCATCTCATCCCCATGCGTAAACTGGGAGAGGTTGAATTCGAGCGACTCGATCTGGCCAGGAGCCAGCGATTTGGCCACCTGGGTGATGCCAAAGGATTTGCCCGATCCGGGCGCGCCAAAGACGGCGATGGACAGCGGCCGTTTTTGGCGGTGTTGGCCCAGGTATTCCTGGACCAGCGAGGCAATGCTGCGGAAACTCTCGATTTCCTGGCGGTCCACCGTGAGCATGCCCCCAAAGCGGCCCAAGGGCACCCCCTGCAGGGCTTCCTCCGCCCCCTGCAGGACAATCTGTTCGGCCACCTGCTCCAGGTTGTCGCGGTAGCGATCCTGCAGGATGGTCCACTGGCCTCCCGCTGGGGGCGACTCGTCCTGTTCCTCCGACCAGGTCAGAAAGCGCACCGGGTCCTGCACGTCGGCTTGGGGAAAGGCGGTTCCTGTTTCGACCAGCACGGCCGCCACCGCAGCGGTGGGAAAGCATAGCTGCGAGCGGCCGGCCGCTTCCTGCTCGACGTAACCCTCCCGGTGCAGGTGGCGCATGGCGACCAAGCCGCGCTGCACGCCCCGTAGGACGTGCGGTTCCTCTGGAGAGATCAGCAGTTGGTCGGCCAGGCCGGCCGTCAGGGCCATCGTGGAACCGATCATGCCGCCGGGGTACTGCTGCTCCCAGGTGCCCTCGATGCCATCGGGGTCAAAGACGAGCGTGAAACGGGGGCGGCTGGTTTTGTCCAGTTCGCCGCCGGGGATGCGCGGCCGGGACATGATCACCACGCCGGCCGTGCCCAGGGAGATGACCGCGTAGGCGCAGCGGGCCAGGCTGTTGACGCGGGGGTTGTGTACCAACTCCCAGGCCAGATCCTGGGCCGTTCGCTCCCAGGAGAGCCCCTGGCTGATCTGCACTTCGGTCCGGCGCAGGTCGTTGACGGTCATGACCACGACCAGCCGATCGGAGAGGTGGCCGACCAGGTGTTCCCACAGGCGGCCCTGGGCCACCGGCTGGGACATCTTGAGCAGCACCCAGGGGCGGCTTTCCCCGCGGATGGCCTGGGGCCACAACTCGGCCTGTTCTCGAAAGCCCAGGGCGGCGTCGTCCAGCACGACCAGGTCGGCCTCGGCCGTGTCGTTCACTACCCGGTTCCACTCGGCCGGCGCGGCTTGCTCCGGCCGGCTATCGAGGCCCAAAAAGCTCTCCACCCGCCAGGCCGCGCCGGTGGGAGATTTGAACTGGGACCACAGGGCGTAGGAGTGGTGGAAGCGGTCATCGCTGGGGCTGATCAGTTCCTGCGGCGCACCCGTCTGGCGCACCTCCAACTTGGCCAACCCTTTCCGGTGGAGCAATTCGGCCAGTTCCTGGATCAGGTCGGCCAGCAGGGCGGCCCCTCCGCGCTGGCAGGAGGCCCGCGCCCAGGTCTGGGGGTGCGGCCAGAGCCAGGACCGTTCCTTGGAACCTTTTTGGTGGGCGATCTGCCAGTCAAAGGTCACGTCCCCGGTGACGATGGCGCGTTGGCACAAAGGCTGTGGTTCGGTCATGTCTTTTCCTCCTTGGGCCTATCCCGCCGGCAGCGTGTTCGTCGCTGTCGGGGCTGGGGGCACGGTGTTGGAAGGGGTGGGACGCGGTGTATCCGTGGGCACCGTCGGCGGGATGGGCGTGTCCGTGGGCACTGTCGGCGGGATGGGCGTGTCCGTGGGCACCGTCGGCGGCACGGCGGTGGGCCGCGGTGTGGACGTGGGCGGCCGTGTGGACGTGGGCTGGGCGGTGGGGATGACGGTGGGAGCGGCCGTCGCTGCAGTGGTCGCCTGGGGCGGAGACGTGGGCCGGGCCGTGGTCGGCGCCGGCGCGACCGTGGGTGAGGGTGTCGTGGCCGTCTGGCTCACCGCGGCGGTCGTGGCCAGGGTGGTGGGGGTGTGGGAGGGTCTGGGGGAGGGCGATGCCGTGGGCTCGGTGGATTTGGCCGTGGCGGTCGCCTGGGTCGGTGGGGTGGTCGGCTGCACCGGCGGGGCGGAAGGGGCCGTCGGCCGGGGTGTCGTGGTGCTGGTGGGGATGCCCCCCCCGGTCCCAAGGCGCGGGAGGCCCCAGGCCGCGGCCACCAGGACGGCCAGCAGCAGCAGCGAACCGACCGTCCAGGCCCAGCGGGGCCAGCGCTGCAAGGCCTGGAGCCAGGCGGCCGGCTTTTTCTCGGTGACGGTCAGGGTCTGCTGGACGCTCTCTCGGCCGTGCTCGTTGGAGGCGGTCAGGGTGACGGCGTAGCTCCCGGCCTGCCGGTAGGCGTGG
>JAFGKG010000114.1 GCA_016928715.1 Chloroflexia bacterium | reverse complement strand
TCGGCCGCAGGGGAAGCCCGGGCAGGGCGCGGCGGAGATGCTCCAGCACCGCCTGCCCAAAGCGGCCCTCGCCCACGTCGATCACGGCCACGGGAAAGTCGGCCAACTCCCGGGCCTCCTCCTGCTGCAGCAGGCGCTGATCCTGGCGCAGGAGCGAGCCGTGGTAGAGCCAGATCCCCCCGGCGATCAGGCTGAAGGCGAACGGCTGTCCCAGGTGAATGACCAGGCTGCCCTCGAAAGGAACCCCCAGGAGCAGGCTGAGCAGTCGGTAGACGACGTACACGGCGCTGACAAGCACGGCAATCGTCGCCACCAGCAGGTAAAAGTAGAGGTAGATGCGCCGGACTAGGGAGCGGCGTTCCTCGATGGCCTCGGGGGTGCCCGGGGCCGTCTCGATGAGGATGCGCCGCCAGGGCGGGACCCACACCGCCAGGCCGGCGATGAGCACGGCAGCGAACCAGGCCAACTGGTCCTGGAGGCCACCGCCGAACGATTCCCCGGCCAGCATCTGGATCAGCACGCTGGCCAGGCCGGCTAGGCCCTCGACCAGGGCGCCAAAGCCGACCGCGGCGACCAGGTAGAAATAGATCTGCCGGACCAGGGCCTGGCCGGGCGCCTCGGTGCTGCTCTCCAGGTCCTGGCGCAGCACCAGGGCGTGGTAGGCCCAGACGACGGCCAGCCCGATCATTACGGCGATGGGCGTGCGAATGTCCCCATTCCCCCGGCCCGCGAGCCCCAGCAGTCGCTGAAAGAGGCCGCGCAGAATAAAGGTGCCACTGGTGACGATGCCCAGGATGGAGGCGAACACGACCAGGTACAGGTAGAGCTTGCGCAGGATCGAGCGCCGCTCCTCCAGGCCGCCTTCGCGGAACAGGCGTTGGGCCTGCAGCCAGAAGGTGATCCACAGGGCCAGCCCCAGGACGAGGCGAGGGATCTCCAGGGCAAAGGCGGCGTCCCGCCCGATGAGGACGGGCCGGCCCAGAGAGGACAGGATCCAGCGCAGCAGCTCGATGGCGGCCATGACGGTCATCACCAGGCCGGTGCCGCTGAGAACGAAATGGTATAGGTCCCGCACGGTGACGGAGGCCCTGGTCTCGGGAGTCTCCTTTCTGTCCTGTTCCACGATGCGTCGGTGATAGTACCAGAGCAGGGCCAGGATCAGTATGGCCAGGAGGTCAAAGGCGGCGTTCTCCCAGGGGGAGAGGCCGTAGCGGGCCTGCCAACGGTCGTGGGGCACGTCCAGGAGCTGCCGCGGCAGGACCGTCAGCAGGTCGTAGCCGTTGCGGATGAGGGGGAAGAGCAGGCCGGCCATCGTTCCGTAGAGGTAGATGCGCCGCAGGACGGCCTCGTGTTCCTCGGGGTCCTCCCGAGCCAGGCGCTGGGCCCAGAGCCAGTGAAAGACGAAAACGGGCAGGCCGATGATCACGACGGCGATCTGGAAGGCGATGGCCTCCCTGGAGGAACCCTGCCCGGGGATGATGAGACCCCGCAGCAGCGCGATCACGGCCCAGGTCACGCCGTTCAGGCTGACGGCGCAACTGATCAGGATATAGATCCGGCGAGCAATGTCACCCATGATGTACCCCCCCTTCGCAGGGCTTGACTAGGGACAGCCCTGCGGTGATTTCCAACAGAACAGAAAGAAACGATCGGCGTCATAGATCTTCCAGCCGCCTTCCTCGCGCCGCAGTTCCAGGGCCGGATAGTCCGTGCGCTGGCTGCTCCGCAGGAGGTCGCCCTCCTCAAAATAGGTCACCCGCACGGTGACGGTGGCGCGGTCCCCCTGCACCCGGCTCGACTCGACCGCCAGGGAGGTCGAGCCGGCCTCCAGTTCGCGGAAGGGCCAGCGCTGGCTGTTGACGTCCTGGATAAAGGCCGCCGCCGAGGGCGGGTAGCCGGCCAGCGCGGGCGAGAGGTAGCCATAGGCCCGCTCATAGTCCCCCTGGGTGAGGGCAAAGAGATAGTTGTGAGCCACGCCCTCGGGCGTGTCCTCGGCCTGGTAGCTCGGCTCGGGGCGCAGCAGGGCCACGGCCAGGGCCACCGCAACCAGCAGCAAGATCCCCACCACGATGCCGATCAGAAATCGGTCCGTTCCTTTCATAGGGCCTCCCTTGTTCATCGCCTGAGCCGGCCGCGCCAGCGGCCGATGCGCCGCAGCCACGAGACCGCCGTCGGCTCGCGTTTTCTCACCATGAGCACCGAGCAGCGCGCCCGCTCGGCCACCTCGTCCGGAATGGCCCCAAACAACCAATTGCGCAGAAACCACTCCTCCGACGCGCCGATGACCAGCAGGTCATAGTCCATTTCGGCCTCCTCCAAGATACCCTCCACGACCGAACTCGATGGCCGTACCCGCGTCGAAACGCGGTCACCCGTCTCGCCCAGCTCGCTGCGGGCCATGTGCTGCAGGGCGGTCTCTTCGGCGGCCGTATCCACCTCCTCCCCCCGCGCAATCCGCAGGATGACCACCTCCCCCTCGGACCCGGTGGCCAGGTCGTGGGCCAGGCGCAGGCCCAGCCGGGCGTGGGGGCCGCCGCCGGCCGGCACCAGGATGCGCCGGACTTGTTCCGGATGTCGGTCCAGCAGCACCGCCACATCACAGGGGGCGCTGTTCACGACCTCCTTGTCGACGCTGGAGCGGATCCGTTTCAGCGCCAGTGGGCCGTGCCATCCCAGCAGGATCAGGCGCGTCTGCGGGCGGTTCCGGGCCACGGCCACGATGCCCGAGGCAATGCCATGAACCGCCTGCAGCAGCATGTTGACCCGCACGCCGACGGCCGCGCCGTGTTTGGCTGCGCGCCGCAGGATATCATCCTGCGCGGGATCCTGGGCGAAATGCTCCTGGGCCACCGAGAGCGGCAGGTTGAGTGGGGCGGGCACGACCTTTAATGCGGTTACCTCGCTGGCTACCCCCCCCTGGGCCAGCGTCCCGGCCAGTGTGATCAGGCTCTTGGCCGTGGTCGGGTTGGCCACGGGTACCAGGATCTCGTTGCGCCGCGATTCCAGCGCCTGTTCCACGTTGGCCAGCACGCTCTCCAGGGGACGCTCGCGGGACAGCCAGGGCATTAGTTCGCCCTCCAGCGGCGACCGCCGGCGGCCCCAGATCAGGTACCAAGCCAGGCCCAAAACGATCAACCCCAGGCCGGCGAACTGCGAGGTACGATCCATGGTGCCGATCACGGCCAGGGCGGCCAAGCCGCCGAACAGCGGCAGCCAGGGAAAGAGCGGTACCCGAAAGGCCGGCCGGTACCAGGAGGGCTTGGCCCGCCGCATTACCAACAAGCCCAGGGTGAGCAGGGCGTAGGAGATCATGAACAGGGCGCTGGAAATCTCGGCCAGGACGGCCGCCTGGCCGCTCAGGGCCAGCAGCACCGCCAGCAGGCCCGTGACCAGCACGGAGCGATGCGGGGTCAGGTAACGGGGGTGGATCTCGTTGAACCAGCCGGGCAGGATGCGGTCCCGGCCCATGGCAAAGTTGATCCGCGAGGAGGCCATAATGGCCGCGTTGGCCGAGGAGGCTGTCGCCAGCAGCGCCGCCAGGGACATGCCCACGATGCCGACCACGCTCATAAAGCGGTTGGCTGCCTCGACCAGCGGTGCCTGGTAGTCGGCCATAACGTCATAGGAAAGGATGCCCGTAGCCACGTACAGGATCGACATGTAGAGCAGCGTGGCAATCACCACCGAGCCGACGATGGCCAAGGGTAGGTTTCGACCGGGCTGCTTGACTTCCTCAGCGATGGTCGAGATCTTTTCAAAGCCGGTGAAGGAGACGATGATCAGGCCCACGTTGGCCGCCACTGCCCCCCAACCGTAGGGGACAAAGGGCCGGTGCAGGGTCGGGTCGATGTTAAAGGCGCCCCGTATGGTAAAGAGTGCCAGGATCAGCAGCAGCAGCACCACGACAATGTTCTGCACCCGTCCGGACAGCTTGGCTCCACGGTAGTTGAGAAAGATAAACAGCGCCCCGGCAACCAGCACCGTGATCTCGGTCGGGATGGACAGAAAATAGGCCACATACTGGGCGAAACCGATCAGGTAAAAGCCGGTAGCAAAGACCAGGCCCAGCCAGTTGCCCAGGCCGACCACCGCGCCGGCCCCCGGTCCCAGGGTGCGGGAGATCAGGTGATAGCTGCCCCCGGCCTGGGGCATGCCGGTGGCCAGTTCGGCCACAGTCATGGCGATGGGCAGGCAGATCAGGCCGGCCAGCGCGTAAGAGATCGCCGCCCCCGGTCCGGCGCGCTGGGCCGCGATGGCCGAGAGCACAAAGATGCCCGCGCCAATCATTGTACCCAGGCCGATGGCCAGGGCCTCGGTCAGGCCCAGTTCGCGTACCAGCCCGCTGCTAGGTTCCTCTTTCAAGGGGTCACTCCTTTCAGGGCGCTGTCTCTGCTCAAGGTGCTGCGATTCCAGCCTTTCTATTATATGCCCAAAGGGGCGGTAGCGTCAAGGGGTGCCCTTGCGGCCCCCCCGTTGCTGCTTGGTTGACACCCCCAACTCGTTGGTGTACAATAAAACCCACTTGGCGGTCTTGCATACTCTACAACTTGCCGCTGTTCTTGAACCGGACGAGATTGGGCCAAGCTGGCCGTCGCGACAAGTTGAACGGGGTGCGTTTGGCGCACGAAACGTGGGATTCCTTCTGTCCTGGCCGCTCCCGTTGTGGCGGGTTCGCCGGATAAAAAGTGGGTTATTTAATAGTTGGGCCCTCGGATGTACTGGAAACGGTTTGGCCAGAACCTCCAAGATTTGGGACAACCATAAGGCGGGTTACAGAGGATCCAGCCTCATGACCCCTGAAATCCTATTGACTTTTGGAATTATCGTCCTCACTATAGTGCTTTTCGCCACCGAAAAGATTCGTGTGGATGTAATCGCCCTGTTAGCATTGCTCACCGTAGGATTGACGGGCTTGGTCAGTCCAGAGGACGTATTTTCTGGCTTTGCCAGTCCGGCCGTGATTACAGTGTGGGCAGTCTATATTGTTTCCGGAGGGTTGTTCAAGACTGGCGTAGCGGACATGATTGGAACACGCATTGCCCGCTTGGCCGGGCACAGCGAGCCGCGCCTGATTGCAGTCATTATGCTGGTTTCCGGGACAATGTCGGCATTCATGAACAACATTGGGGCGACCGCCGTGCTGCTGCCAGCAGTGGTAGGCATCTCCCGCCAGTCCAAAGTCCCGCTCTCCCGGTTGCTGATACCCCTCTCTTTTGCCTCGCTCTTGGGTGGGAACATGACGCTCATTGGCACGCCGCCCAATATCCTGGCTACCAGTTTACTGGCCGATCGAGGCCTCCCCAGTTTCGGCTTTTTTGATTTTACTGCAATGGGCGCGATAGTTTTTCTTACCGGCATCATTTACATCGTGCTGGTAGGACGTCATCTGCTTCCTGTCCTGCAAACCTCCGAGGAACAGCAAACACAGCGCTTGCGCGAATACATCAGCGAAGTACGAATACTGCCAAATAGCGCACTAGTTGGGAAAACGCTGGCCCAATCTCGCTTGGGCACCGATTACGATCTTACAGTGCTGTCTATCCTGCGGGACAGTGTGCCCGTCGGCAATCTGAACCGGGACACAGCTTTGGAGGCGGGCGATTTGTTGTTTGTGGAGAGCCCGATAACCGGACTGCTCACCGCCCAAACGCGGTTGGGGCTGGTGATAGAAGCAGACACCAGCTTGGATCTGGAAACACTAAAGTCGGAGGATTTTCGCTTTGTGGAAGCAACACTCTCGCCGCAATCCAGAATCACCGGGCGCACCCTCCGAGATATGCGTTTCAGGAACCGCTATGGGTTTACCGCGCTGGCCATCTGGCGGCAAGGAAAGATACTTGTGCAACGCTTGGTTGACGTCAAGTTGAGATTCGGCGACGCACTCTTGCTAAAAGGTCCGCACCATAGACTGCCCGCCTTGCAAGAGAGCAACGATTTTTTGGTGTTGGAACCGGTGAGTCTTGATTTGCGCCGTACCAACAAAGCGTGGATTGCGGTGGGAACAATGGCTTTGGTACTATTGCTGACGACTTTTAACTTGCCTATTTCCACCGCGATGGTTATCGGTTCGGTGCTGATGATATTGACGGGCTGCTTGACGATGGATGAGGCGTACCAGAGCATCGAGTGGCGCAGCGTCTTTTTGATTGCCGGGATGCTGCCGCTTGGTATGGCCATGGAAAACACGGGCGCAGCACGCTTTCTGGCCGATCAGATCGTCAGCTTTTTGGGGAGTTTTGGCCCTCTGGCTGTACTGGCTGGAATTTACGTGCTGGCGGGCTTGATTACTCAACCCATGTCAAACGCAGCGGCCACTGTGTTGATGGTGCCCATTGCGATTGACGTGGCTATCGGTTTGGGCGCCAACCCTCAATCATTTGTGCTGGCAACCGTGATCGGGGCCTCGACCAGCTTTCTGACCCCGGTTGGGCACCAGGCGAACGTCTTGGTCTTTGGAGCCGGCGGTTACCGCTTTTTTGACTTTCTCCGCGTGGGCTGGTTGCTCAACATCATCCTAATAGCGGTGACGTTGATATTCCTGCCCATTTTATGGCCCTTGTTTCCAAAGTAGGGCGCTGCCGTTCAAGGCGGTGGCGCCTGAACGAGCACCACCAGACAGGTTGTCCGTTTAGCACCTGTAAACGGAGGCCTTACCGGTTTTACTGCCCGTTTACCGTCACCGGCTAAAGCCTCGACTCCGAAAAGGCCCGAAAAAAGTTCTCAATTCCCTGGACAGGAATCGATGCTTTAGCCGGTCCAAGAACGGAAAGGGATTCCTTGATAGCTTTCTTGTGGAGGTGCCGGCCTCCAAGAGCTTTATCATCCGCATTGCGGGGCAATTGCAGGACGATCCAAAGGGCTACGCTGACTACTGGATGCAAAGATCTGTCGGAGGAAGGATCATGGCCTATATGATCATGCTGGTCGCTGAAAATACAGCGCAAGTCGACGCGGTACTGGAAGCCTGGGAGAGCATCCCCGTGGACGACGTCGTTTTTGTGGACAGCACCTGTTTTCACCGGGAGGGAGCCGAGCGGCCCCACATCCCCATGCGCTTTGTGTTCCAGCCGTTGGGTGGGGGACAGCGGCAGTGTTCGGTCACCTTATTTGGGATCGTCCGGGACGAAGGCATGGTGCAGCAGTGTATCGAGCAGGCCGAGACCGTCATGGGCGACATTGCCTCGGAAAAGAACGCCATGCTGGTCGCCTGGCCGCTGTGCGTGATCAAGGGCTTTAGCCCGCCGGCGGACGACCAGGGAGGTGAAGCGCAATGATCTGGCTTCAATTTGCCATCAGCGCCCTGATCCTGGTGTTCGCCGCGGTCAAGCTGGCCGAATACGGGGACGCCATTGGCTATCACACCAAGTTGAGCGGCATGTTCATCGGCGCGCTGCTCATTGCCAGCGCTACCTCGCTGCCCGAGATCCTGACCATGATCAACTCGATCTCCCAGGACCACGTCAACCTGACCGCCGGCGACCTTTTTGGCAGCAGTATGTTCAACATGCTGCTCCTGGGGGCGCTGGACATGATTTTCTACAAGAATCGCATCCTGCGCCGGGTCGCCCTCAAGCACGCGCTCACCGCCAGCCTGGGGCTGATGCTGACCGGGATGGCCGTTCTCTTTCTCCTGGCCGACGTCAATCTGAAAATCAGTTGGCTGGGTGGGGACAGCCTGCTGATGATGGCGACCTATTTCGTGGGCATCTGGCTGCTGCGGAAAAACCCGGTGGCCGGCACGACGGGGGACCCCGTCGTGCTGCCGGAAAGCACGCACAAGATTCCTCCACTGCGTAGGGCCATCGTGGGTTTTGTCGTCACCGCCGCCGTGCTCGTCGCCGTCGCCCCCTGGATGGTCCGCAGTGGGTCGGGAATTGCCAAAGTCACCGGCCTGGGGGATGGTTTCGTCGGCATCGTGCTGATTGCCCTGGTCACCTCGATCCCCGAACTGGTGGCCATGATCGCCGCAGTGCGTTTTGGCGCCTATGATATGGCCGTGGGCAATCTCTTTGGCAGCAATATTTTCAACATGTTTGCCCTGGCCCTGGCCGACGTATTCTACCTCCAGGGGAGCTTTTTGGGGGCCATCGATCCAGCCTTTGCCCTGGCCGGCCTGCTGGCCATGCTGCTGACCTGCCTGGGCCTGATCGGCAACCTGGCCCTGGTCGAGCGCCGCGTCTGGATCGTCGAACTGGACGCCCTGCTGCTCATCGTCAGCTACCTGGCCGGGGTGTACCTGCTCTACCTGCGCGGGGTGGGGGGGTGATGTGCTCCCAGTCCGCCCACGGAAAAAGGCCGGCCTGTTGGGCCGGCCTTTATTCTTGTGGAGCTGAGGGGACTTGAACCCCTGACCCCAACACTGCCAGTGTTGTGCTCTCCCAGCTGAGCTACAGCCCCATGTGAGTGGAGGTAGGGGGATTCGAACCCCCGACCTCTACAGTGCGATTGTAGCGCTCTCCCGGCTGAGCTATACCCCCACGGGTCTGAACCAAGTATACGGTAAAGGGCTGGATTTGTCAAGTTGAAGCATGGGCCAAGTTGCGGTATAATAGTTGCAGCAAGACACAAATTGTCCGCCAAGTAGAGTTCTAGTTGGGGAGAGCCATGTCCGTTCTGGCCGAAATCAACCGCGAGATCCTGGTCTGCAAGAAATGCCGCCTGCACGAATCCCGCACGCAGGCTGTTCCCGGCGAGGGGCCCAGCGACGCCAAGATCATGTTCATCGGGGAGGGGCCGGGCTTTTACGAGGACCAGCAGGGCCGGCCCTTTGTGGGCCCGTCGGGACACCTGCTGGAGAAACTGCTGGCCTCCATCGGCCTGGCCCGCGAACAGGTCTTTATCGCCAACGTGATCAAGTGCCGGCCGCCCAACAACCGCGACCCCCTGCCCAGCGAGATCGAGACCTGCCGGCCCTACCTGGATCGACAAATTGAGGCCATCGACCCCCGCATCATTGCCACGCTGGGGCGCTTTTCGATGGAACGCTATTTCCCGGGGGCGAGAATTACCAAGATCCACGGCCGGGCCCGGCGCGAGGGCCGCCGGGTCTATCTGCCGCTCTACCACCCCGCCTACGTGCTGCGCAACCAGCGGGCCATGGGCGAGTTGGAGAAGGACTTGGGCAAGATCCCGCGGCTGCTGGCCCGTCTGGAGGAGGTCCTGGCGGACGAGGCACTGCAGGGAACGCCCCCGGCCCCGCCACCCACGGAACCCTCGGCGCCGGAAGCGCCCGAGGCAGAGGCGCCCAAGCAGTTGCGCCTTTTCTAAGGGCGGTCAGAGGGACCGCCGCGATTGGAGGAAAGCACAATTGGACGAGCACGCCATGGTTGAGGAAAAATCCTATCGGCTGGATGCAGGCAGCCGGCGCACGGCCTATCTGATGCTGGTCGGGGCCGTGCTGGTCTGGGGCTTTGCCCTTTGGACGCTGAAAAATACCCTCAAGATCGGCTTTCGCCCCCAGAACCTGCTGCCCAGCCTGCAGTTGCTGGCTCGACGCCTGGTCGGGGCCGAGGGCACCCAGCCGCTGACGGCCGAGGAGTGGATCCCGGCCCTCATGATGCTGGTGCTGCTGGTGGTGGTGCCCCTGCTGATCTGGACGATCCTGGAAGAACTGCGCGCCGTGATCACGGTGGGGCCGGACGGGCTGGTCTTTCGTTCCATTGGCATCGATCTGCGCTATCCCTGGGCCGAGATCGCCGCCCTGCGGCCCACTGAGGAGGACGCCGAGGAGCCCCTGGACGAACTGATCCTGCGCCAATCGCGCCTGGACCGCATTCGCAATCCGCTGGTCCGATTCCTGCACTGGCAGGCCTATGGCCGGCGCAAGCTCCCCCTCTATGGCGGGCTGGAGGCGCGGGAGGAACTCGTCTTTATCATCCAGGCCCAACTGGAACAAACCGCGGCGACGGACGAGGAGGGGACGAGCCCGATGGGGGCGGCTCTGCCGGATCCTGCAGGATCGGAACAGACCGCGGCACTTGACTAGCGAGACAATGCCCTGGCCAGAAACAGGCCCAGAAGGGGCCCCGTTTGCCCGGGCTGTAGAGAATATTGAGGGACCAAATGAAACAACGTTTACGGGTGATCCCCCTCGGCGGCGTTTCCGAGGTGGGACGGAATATGTGGATGATCGAATATGACGAGGACATCCTGCTGATCGACTGCGGCCTGATGTTCCCCGAGAATGACATGCTCGGGGTCGACCTGATCCTGCCGGACATTTCCTATCTGCGTGAAAACAAGGAGCGCATCCGCGCCATCGTGATTACCCATGGCCACGAGGATCACATTGGCGCCCTGCCCTACCTGTTGGCCGACATGGGCAGCCCGCCCATCTATGCCACGCGCCTGACCCAGGGCCTGATCTCGGTCAAACTGAAGGAGGCCGGCCTACACCGCACCTCAGAGATGCGCGACATTGTGCCAGAGGAGGATGTGCGGGAGGGACCGTTCCGGATTGAATTCTACCGGGTGGCCCACAGCATTCCCGATGGGGTGGGCGTGATCGTGGGCACGCCGGCCGGCCTGTTGGTGCACTCGGGCGATTTCAAGCTGGACTATACCCCCGTGGACGGCCGGCCCACCGATATGTCCAAACTGTCCGAACTGGGACAGCGCAACGTCCTGGCCTTTCTCTGCGACTGCGTGCGCATCGAGTCGCCCGGCTATACGCCCTCGGAAAAGGTCGTCGGCGAGGCCTTTGACAACTTTTTCGCCCAGGCCCCCGGGCGCGTGATTATCGCCACCTTTGCCTCCAACATCTCTCGCGTCCAACAAGTCCTAGACACGGCCTATCGATACTACCGCAAGGTGGCCGTCGTGGGGCGCAGCATGGAGAACAACGTGCGCATGGCCCAGGAACTGGGCTACCTGGACTTGCCCGAGGATACAGTGATGCGGCTGCCGGAAGTGCTGCGCCTGCCACCCGAGGAAGCGGTGATCCTGTGCACGGGTAGCCAGGGCGAACCCATGTCCGTACTCAGCCGCATCGCCAACCAGGATTACTCCCCGATCCGCATCCGCCAGGGGGATACGGTCATCTTTTCGGCCAGTCCGATCCCCGGAAATGAGGAATCAATCCACCGGGTCATCAACAGCCTCTTCCAACAGGGGGCCGACGTCATCTACAGCGCCCTGACCCGGGTGCACGTCTCGGGGCACGCCAGCGAGGAGGAACTCAAGCTGGTGCTCAGCCTGGTCAAGCCCCAATTCGTCGTGCCGATCCACGGCGACTATCGCCACATGGCCCTGTTTCGCAAACTGGCCCGCTCGATGGGCTTCCAGGACGAACAGATCCTGCTGCCGGAGAACGGCACGGTGATGGAGTTCAGCCAGAACTATGGCAAGATCACGGGCAAGATCTCCTCGGGCAATATCTTTGTGGACGGTCTGACGGTGGGGGAGGTCGGGCATGTCGTAGTGCGGGATCGGCAGCTATTGGCCCGGGATGGCATTTTGATGGTCGTCGTGGCCGTGGACCGGCGCACCGGCAAGGTCGTCGCCGGCCCGGACCTGCTCTCGCGCGGATTTGTACACGGACAGCCGGACGAGGACATTTGGGATGAGGCGCGCGACGTCGTCCTGAAAGCCCTGCACCACGACGGCGACACCCCCTCGGATTGGACCTTTGCAAATCGCAAGATCAAGGACACCCTGGGCAAGTTCTTTTATCGCAAGTCCCGCCGGCGGCCCATGATCTTGCCCCTGGTCATGGAAGTATAATTCGATCCCCGACGCGGGGACGAATTTGGAGGTTTGTAGGTATGGCCAAGCGGCGCACAACGCGCAAATCGTCCAGCAGCAGCCGCAGTCGCTCCAGCAGCAGCCGCAGTCGCTCCAATAGCAGCCGTAGTCGCTCCAGCAGCAGCCGCAGACGCCCCACGAGCAGCCGGCGCAGACGAAAGCCGCTGCAATTCAACCTGGACCCCCGCCTGCAGCGGGAAATTTTGGGGCTGCTGCTGTTGGCCCTGTCCGTGATTACGCTTTTAAGCCTCTTTTCCGATGCGCGGCAGGGGTTCAGCTACCAGTGGCGGGAGGCCGTGCGCATGCTCTTTGGACTGGGGGGCTTTTTCGTCCCCCTGGCCCTGGGCACGTTGGCGGTACTGATCCTCTGGGGCGAGTTCAAACAGGAACCCCAGTTCGACTGGAACGACATCCTGGGCTGGCTGCTGATCTATGTGGCCCTGCTCGGACTCCTGGCCCTGCCCACCGCCTCTGATCCCCAAGCCCTCCTCCTGGTCGAGGGCCGCTGGGGGGGCGGTGGGCTGGTCGGACATACCATCACCAGCACCCTGGTCGGGGCCATGCGCGGCGCGGCCAGCTTTTTCCTGCTGCTGGTCGTCGGCCTGATCGGGGCCATGATGGCCTTTGACATCTCGGTGCACCAACTGATTGCCGTCTTGGTCTCGGCCGGGCAGGCCCTGACCAACCGCGTGCGGGAATACCGGGAGCGGCCGGAACTGGTCATCCATACCAACCAGAACGGCGCCAGCCGGCGCCGCCGGGCACTGGTGGTCGAGGGAGAAGTCCTGCAACCCGCCCTGCCCGAATCGACAGAGGTGGAGGAGCAAGGGGGCGAGGACAAGCAGTCCTTCCCCCGCATCATTGGCCGGCCCGAACGCAAGGGCGGCATTTCCATGGCCCTGCGGCCGACGGGGGAGTGGCACCTCCCCCCCATCGACCTGCTGGAGCAGGCCAGCGAGGCCGAGATCAGCCAGGCCGAGATTCGCCAAAAGGCGCGCATGATCGAGGAAACCCTGGAGAGCTTTCACGTCAAGGCCCGCGTGGTCGAGGTTAACTGCGGGCCGGTGGTCACCCAATTCGCCCTGCAGCCGGGTGTCGGGGTCAAGGTTTCCAAGATCACCTCCCTGTCCAATGACCTGGCCCTGGCCCTGGCCGCGCCCAGCATCCGCATCGAGGCCCCCGTACCCGGCCGGCCGGTGATCGGCATCGAGATCCCCAATACGGCCATCTCACTGGTCACCCTGCGAGAGATTATTGAAAGCGAGGCCTTTTTAAAGGGCCGCGGCCATCTCAAAATCGCCCTGGGGCGCGACGTCTCTGGCCAACCGGTGGTCGAGGATCTGACCAAGATGCCCCATATCCTCATTGCCGGAACTACCGGCTCGGGCAAGAGCGTCTGCATCAATGCGATGATCATCAGCTTTCTCTACCAGCACAACCCCGACACGCTGCGCTTTATCATGATCGATCCCAAACGGGTCGAGTTGAGCATGTTCCGCGACATCCCCCACCTGGCCTTTCCCGTGGTCACCGAGGTCAATGGCCGGCGGGCCGGCGGGAGCGGTGAGGGCGAGGTCGACGCCCTCAAGGTGCTCTATTGGGCTACCCAGGAAATGGAGCGGCGCTACCGGGTCTTTTCCCGGGAGGGCTTTCGCAACATCTTTGGCTACAACAAAGCGGCACGGGCCCAACAGAATCCGAACCTTCCCCCCATGCCCTTTGTCGTACTGGTCATTGACGAGTTGGCCGACCTGATGATGGTCGCCCCCGAGGAGGCCGAGACCATGATCTGCCGGTTGGCCCAACTGGCCCGGGCCACCGGCATCCATCTGGTCCTGGCCACCCAGCGGCCCTCCGTGGACGTGGTTACCGGCCTGATCAAGGCCAACTTTCCCTCGCGGGTCTCTTTTGCCGTATCGACCTCGGTGGACAGCCGGGTGGTCCTGGATACGGCCGGCGCCGAGCAACTGCTGGGCAGCGGCGATATGCTCTACATGGCCCCTGACTCGCCCAAGCTGGTCCGCATCCAGGGGACCTTTCTCTCCGACGAAGAGATCGAGCATGTGGTCACTTTCTGGCGCGAGCAGCGCCCGGGCGAGCAGCCGCCCATTTCGCCGGTGCAGTTGTCCATGCCCCTCTCCTGGAAAGACGAAGTCGTGGGGGAAAGCCCGCCCCCAGAGGAGGAGGACGATCTTTTGCCGGAGGCCATCGACCTGGTCAGAAAGCACCAACGAGCCTCCGCCGCCCTGCTGCAGCGCCGGCTGCGGGTCAGCTACAATCGGGCCGGACGGCTCATCGAACTCTTGGAGCAGCGCGGCGTGGTCGGCCCGGAGGAAAAGGGCCGCTCCCGAGAGGTGCTGCTCGATTCCGAGCAGGATGCCTAGGAACTCAACGGTGAAATTCCTGCGCGTTGGACCAGGGCTTTGACCACAAAGGCAACAAGGGAAGAAATCCTTTTGTGTCCTTTGTGGTCCTTTCTTTTTGGGGGTCCGGACCGGGGGGAGGGCCTAGAGCACCGCCGCATAGGCCTGCAGCACCCGTTCGGACACCCGTTCCCAGTGAAACTCGGACTGGACCCAGCGCCGGCCGGCCTGGCCCATGGCCCGGCGCCGCTCCGGATCGGCCAATAGTTGGCGTACCGCCTCGGCCAGGGCAACCGGGTCCTGCGGCGGCACCAGGAGCCCGGTCTCCCCATGCTGCACCACTTCCACAAAGCCGCCAAAGCGGCTGGCCACCACCGGCAGTTTGCAGGACTGCGCCTCCACCAGGGCGATGCCAAAGGTCTCGCTGGCAAAGCTGGTCGCCAGCAAGAGATCGCTGCTGGACATCAGAACGGGCAGCTCCTGGTGGGGCACATTGCCCAAAAAGCGCACCCGCTGCTCCAGCTCCAATTCCCGGGCCAGCGCTTCCAGGGTGGGGCGATAGTGCCCGTCCCCGGCTAGCACTAGGACGGCCGCCGGCACCTGGGCCAGGGCGCGGATGGCGTACTGGGCGCCCTTCCAGGGGATCAGCCGGCCGGCGTAGAGCAGGATGGCCTCGCCGTTGGGGGCAAAGCGCCGGCGCAGTTCGGGATCGGCCGGCTGGGGCTGAAAGCGCTCGGCGTCGTAGCCGTTATAGATCACCCGGGGCAGAATGCCGTAATGCGCCTGCACCGTGGCCGCGTTAAAGGCGCTGCAGGAAACCGCCCCATCGACCCGCTGGCCAAAGAGGCGGTCCCCCGGCCAGAAATCCTCCCCGTGGCAGCCCAAGATCACCTTAGCCCCTACCAGAGCCCGCACCAGCAGGGCCACCGGCAGGTCGTAGGGTTTTTGGATATGCAGGATATCATAACGCCGCCGCAGCAGTAGGGGCAGGGTGGTCGCGGCAAAGGTAATCCGCTCCAACAACTTGGTGATGGCAAAGGCCCGGTCCAGGCCAGGCAGCTTGCGGAAAACAGTCCGGTCGATAAAGGGATAGCGCCGCACCGTGAGGCCCGGATAGCGGTCCGGCCGCTCGCTGCGGCCGCCGATGAGTTCGACCCGCAGGCCCCGGCGCTGCAGCTCGCGCCCCAGTTCCCAGACAAAGGTCTCTACCCCTCCCGTCTTGGTCGTCGTCGTCAAGTTATAGAGTCCGACCGAAACCCCCTTTAGCTCTTCCACAGGACCACCTCGTAAAAAGAGAGCACCAGGCTGCGGGCCAGGCGGTAGGCCGGCACCTCCAGGCCTAGGGGACGCAGGATCCGGCGCAATGCTCGGCGTACAGGCCGGCGGCTGCTCAGGCTGCCCTGGCGCAGCCGCCGCTCCTGCAGGTCCTCTACCCGGAAACCCGCCGCCTCGGCCATCTGGGCAAAGCGGCCGAAACGAAAATAGTGCATGTCAGAGAGATCCTGGCGGTCGGCAAAGGCGCTGTCCTGTTTGCCCCGCCGGGCCCGGCGGATCCAGGCCTCGGCCCAGGGGCGGGGCAGCCAGTTCAAAAAGGGCAGGTGATAATGGGGATCGCGAAAGGCCCAGCGGTTGATCACGGTGAGCAGAAAGGCGCCCTCTGGGCGCAGCACCCGCCAGGCCTCCTGCAGGACGGCCTGGGGCTCCTGGACGTGCTCCAGCACATCCCAGGCGCAGACCAGGTCAAACTGCGCCGGGGGAAAGGGCAGCCGCTCACCGGCTCCCCGGGCCACGGGGAGCTCCAGTCCGTAGCGCCGCCCGCGCAGGCGGATGATGGGGCCGTAGGCCGGGTTGAACTCCAGGGCCGTCACCCGGGCGCCCTCCCGGGCCAGGGCCACGGCAAAGCCGCCCATGCCGGCCCCCACGTCCAGGACGGGCCGGCCGGCCGGCGGGCCCAGGCAGGCGCGCACGCTGGACAACTTTTCCCCCTGATAGCGCTCCTGGTACAAGCGCCGCTGCCGCCAGGCCTCGAAATCGCTGCGCCAGTACATGTGCTGCAGCCAGGGTTCGATTCGGGCGGCGATTTCGGCCTCGAGATCGCCGTCAAGTCGTCCTTCCACTGTCGGCGGGGTCGTGTCCATGGTTCCTCTTGCATATCCAGCGCACTTGGCGTATACTATGAGCGACTGCTATTGTACTCGCTTTGTCGGAATGTGGCAAATCCAAAGTGCGGGAATTGTCGAGGAGGTCCAGAAATGGCGATCAACTTTTTCTGCAGTGCCTGTGGTGGTCAACTGACCATCGATGATGCGCACGCCGGGAAATGGGTGCAGTGCCCGCTCTGCAGCCAGAATATCCAGGTCCCCCAGGCCGGGGCTGCCCCTCCGCCTGCCCCGCAGCCTCGGCTCGCCCCCCAGCCTCAGGCACAGCCGCCAGCGCCGGCGGCCGGCCCGTCCACGGAGAGGACCATGTGGACAGGTCGGCCCTCCATCCGGGGACGCTACGGGGCCTTTTTTGGCATCCTCCTGATGCTGGCTATCGCCGTATTCAGCCAGGTCGCCTCCGCCGCAGGGCTTTTCCCAGAGGTGTTCGATGTGGCCCAGGATGCTCTGAACTCGCTGCGCAGTTTCTTGATCGAGCTCACCGGCAGCAGCATATCCTATCTGTCCGTCTATAACCTGCTCAGCGTGGCCATGGTCCTGTTCGCCCTGCTCAAACTGGCCGGCCTGCTGTTGTGGGCCTGGCAGGAGCGCTACACCCTCACCAGCCAGCGGCTGATTGTAAACAAGGGCCTGCTGGCCAAACAGAAGGATCAAATCCTGCTGATCCGCATCAAGGACATCCGCCTGCAGCAGTCCCTATTCGACCGCCTGTTCAACGTGGGCACGATCCGGGTCGTCTCTCCCGACGAGACGGACCGTATCGAGGGCATATTCAAGATCAGTCGTCCCGACGCGGTTTTTGAGACCCTGCACGCGACCTGGCAGCAGGCGATTCGGGGGAAGGATATGGTCATGTGGTAGGCCGGGCAGCGCTCAACGCTGTCCGAACCCCACGATCCACCACCACTGCCACAGGAGATTCCCAACCAGGGCGAGCAGCAGCGCGGCCGCGACCAGCCGGCCGCTGCGGCCCCGCTCCCACCAGCGATCCAGCACCTGAGCGGACCCCAGGGCCAGCACCGGCAGCACAAAGAGCGTGTAGCGGGTGGAAAAGCCAAAGAGCACTTGCCCCAGAAAAAAGACCGCCGCCGTCAGCAGGGCCGCCCAGAGGGGCCACAGCGGCCGGCGCCTCGGCAGCAGCAGCAGGCCCAGTGGGGCCAGCAGAATGAGGGGGGCGGGCACATGGTCCGTGATCTGGTCCACGACGTGGGGCAGCATGTCGAACTGCATTGCCGGGCGGCTCTCCCCCCCCACAAAGAGGCGCAGGCCACCCAGCAGGGCCGGCCAGGCTGGTGAGGCGGTATAATAGAGACCCAGGGCCAGGATGCCGGCCAGCGCCAGTGCTGCCAGCAGCCGCGCCGTGGACCGCCGGCCGCGAGCGGAGAACAGGCTCAGGCCGGCCGTGCTCAACACGAGGACCAGCAGCAGCAGGCTGTCGGCAAAGTGGCCCAGTAGGACTAGGCTGAAAGCGCCGCAGAGCAGGGCGAATCCCCGGGCGCGGCCGTAGCGCCAATCCCCCAAGCAGAGCAAGAGCAGGACGACCAGCAAAAAGAAGCGGCTGTAGAGGTTGGTATAGTTGCCCCAGGAAAAGATCCAGTAGCCGATCGGGGCGACCTGCTGCAGCAGCAGGGCCAGCAGCGCGGCCCGCGGTCGGACGCTCAGGCGGCGGGCCAGTAGGTAGAGCAGCAGGCCGCAGCCCGCGTCCAGGACCACGCCGACGACCTGGAGCAGACCGGGCGTGTCCAGCGAAAGCAGCATCAGCGGCTGCACGAACAGGTACAGGCCGGGGGGATAGGGGGCCGGGATGTTGACGTCGGGCAGGTCGGCGGTAAAGAGCAGCGTCCCCTGGGCCACCCACTCGGCGCGGTGGGCGTGAAAGATCAGGTCGCTGGAGCGGAACTGGGGGTAGGCCATCCCGCCCAGGCGCAGCAGTAGCCCCAAGAGCAGCAGTGCCCCCAGCCAGCGCGCCTCGGCCAACGTACCCCCCGCTCTCCGCTGGCAGCGCTCCAGCGGGGGCAGCAGCAGGGCCGTCAGCAGAACTCCCGCGCCCAACAGCAGCAGCAGGATGGGGAAGAAATGGGTCAGGGAGAGGCGGTGAAAGGCCAGGAGGTAGGCCAGCAGGGCAATGACCGCCCCCACCAGGAGCAGGATGCCGGTCCGGTTCAGCCCCCAGCGGCGCAGCAGCAGCCAGGAGAGCAGGGCCACCCCCAGCAGGCTGCCGAGCTGGGGCCAGGCCGGCCCCACCCAGCTCGCACCGAGCGGGTGCAGCTCGATCCAATCCAGCAACAGTCCCAGATCGCGGGCATCCCCCGCCGGCCGAAAGGTCTCGGACTGTAGCAGCAGATGCAGGTTTCCCGCGGCCAGGGAATCGGCGGGCAGCACCAGGCGATAGACCTGCCAATCGGGCTCGACCGGGGTGGAGAGGACGGCCGTCCCGGCCAGCCACAAGGTGGCCTGGGGGGGCTCGATGCCGGTGGGCCGGTAGCCGCGCAGGTGCAGACGCAGCTCCAGCGGCTGGCGGCCCAGGCCCAGCAGGTGCACGCCCACCCACTCGCGGGTCCAGCGAAAGTCCTGCTCGGGATCGGGCACCTGCCGGCGGTCCGGCTCGGGCGCGTGGAAATCGGCCAGGTAGGGCACGTCGTGGATGCCGCCGACGTCGATACGCTGCGGCCGGCGCACTTGGTAGGCAGCGACGCCCAGCAGCGCGGCCAGCAGCAGCAGCAGGTAGAGGGGTCGCTCAAAAAGCAGCCGCTTCCAGCGCTTGGCTTCGCTCAGATACACCAGGCCCATACCTCCAGCAGTCCAATCCAAAGGGGCTACATTCTAGCCCATCCGCTCGTACGGCTTTAAGGTGATTTTAAATCATGTCATTCTGCGGCAGGGTCTTGTTTACGGGTCCCCGGCATCAACGGACTCGATCCCCAAGGCTTGGCCCAAGCTCTGCTCATCCTGGATCGGCCCGACCACGGCCAGGCGCAGCCGCTCCGGCCGCAAGAGCTCTTGGGCCAGGCGGCGCAGGTCAGCCGGCTGGATGGACTCGATCTCGGCGATGACGCGGTCGACCTCCCAGATACGCTCCAGCAGGGTTTCCTGCATACCGTACCAGGAGGCCACTCCGTAGGAATCCTCCAGGCGCAGCAGCATGCGGCCCTTGTTATACTCCTTGGCCCGGGCCAGTTCCTCCTCGACCACATCCTCCTGCCCCAATCGCTGCAATTCGTCCCAGATGGCCGCCAGGCACTCGAAAAGCCGGCTGGGCTGGATGCCCGCATAGACCAGCAGAGCCCCCGTGTCGGCGTACTGCCGCAGGGTCGAAAAGACGCTATAAGCCAGCGCCCGATCTTCGCGCACGCTTTGAAAGAGGCGCGAGCTCATCCCCGCCCCCAGGATGGTGTTCAGCAGCAGCAGCACGTAGCGGTCGGGATGGTGGTAGGAAAGGGCCGGCCAGGCCAGGCAGAGATTGGCTTGCTCGATCTCGCGGTAACCCAGGCGAAAACGCGGGCCGGCGGGGTCCTCCGGTAGGGCCGCCGCCTGGGGCGCTGGCAGTGGCTCCAGATCCCCCAGGGCCGCCGCCATGGCTTGCTCCACCTGCTCGGGGGGAGGTGCCCCCGCTACCACGGCGATGACCCGGTTCGGCGCGTACCAATTCTGGAGATAGCCCTGCAGATCGCTGGCCTCTATCGCGGCGACGCCCTCCTCGGTACCGGCCACGTCCTGGCCCAGGGCGGAATCGGGCCAGAGGAGCTCGCCGATCAACCGAAAGGTCCAGTCGGCCGGCGAGTCATTGATCATGCGCAGCTCCTCCATGATGACCTGGCGTTCCTTTTCCACTTCGGCCGGGAGGAGCAGGGGCCGGCGCAGCATCTCGGTCAGCACATCTACAGCCTGGCTAAAGTGCTGCTGCGGCACCTTGGCCCAGTAGGCAGTGACCTCGGCCGAGGTCGAGGCATCCAACATTCCCCCCACCCCCTCGATGGCCTCGGAGAGATAGCGCCCTCCCGGGTAGGACCGGGTGCCCTTGAACACCATGTGCTCCAAAAAGTGGGCCAGGCCGGCCCTTTCCGGGGGGTCCAGCCGGGCGCCCACCTGGATGAATAGGCAGACGGTTGCCGAGCGCACGTGGGGCATAGGACAGGTCAACACGCGCAGCCCATTATCGAGAACAGTTCGCTGATGCATTTAGCACTCCTGTAACAGGACTTGTACGATCATTTCCAGGGCCCGCTCGACCGAGGCCCGCTTGTTGCCCTGGCGGTCGTGGGGCCAGACGTGCCGCTCGCAGCGCTGCACCTGGACCATATCCAGCGCGATATAGACCAGGCCAAGCGGCTTTTCGGCCGTTCCGCCGCCCGGGCCGGCGATGCCGGTAATGCCGATCCCGATGTCGCTGTCCAGCAAAGAGCGTACCCCCTGGGCCATCTGTCGGGCGACCGGCTCGCTTACGGCCCCCTCTCGTTCCAGCAGGGAGGGGTCCACGTGCAACAAGGACACTTTCGCCGCGTTGCCGTACGAGATCACTCCCCCGAGATAATAGTCCGAGCTGCCGGGCACGTTGGTCAGGAGGTGTCCCAACAAGCCGCCACTACACGATTCGGCTGTCGCCAGAGCAAGACCGTGTTGACGCAGCAGTTCACCGACCTGGCGTTCCAGTGCTTTGGCCACCGTTTCCTCTTCCAGTTAATACCTTACCAC
>JAFGKG010000113.1 GCA_016928715.1 Chloroflexia bacterium | reverse complement strand
CCTACATCAAGCACCACCTGCGCGTCGCCGGCGTTCAGGACACCCCCATCTTTAGCGACAGCTTTATCTCCGCCGTCCACGACCAGAACAAGGGCGTAGCCCGCAAGATCAACAACATCTACCGCAATGCCCTGCTCCTGCGGGCCAGCGAGTTCATCCGATGCGCAGCATCGGCCAAATCATTGACGAGAGCGACCTCAAACGGGTCCTGCTCGACCTGGAGGGCGTCATTGCTTGAAAGCTGTCCCTGAATGCTCCAAAAAGCCCTGCGGGGCCTTTTGCTGTGCTCGCTGTTTACCATCCAATATGGCCAAGTCGCCTTCAAAGAATGTGGCCGCTAACAGTTTTGGCACAACTGGGACTGGAAGACAAGCTTGGGCTTTGGCAACTCTTGGAAGAACAACTGGCCCAGGTTGAGAAAGATATCTGGGAGCAGGACCCCCCACTGGGCCGTTAGAACGTTCGAACGTTAGAACGTTCCAACGTTCTAACGCTAAAGTGGGCCCGACAGGATTCGAACCTGTAACCTGGTGATTATGAGTCACTTGCGCTGCCGTTGCGCCACGGGCCCAAAAACCCATTCCAACCGCCACGGAATGTACCGCCAGAAGCCGGAATGGGAGTCGCCTGTTGGCCCCATTATAACATAGTTGCCCCTCCCAAGCAACGTTATCGTCGAAATTCTCGACCGATCAGCTCACAACTTGACCAAGCCGGCCGGCATCCCCCCTGCGCTACCCCCCCTGGAGCATCCAAGCCGGCTCCCGGGCATCGTAGCCCCCCCCTCGCCGCCTGGGCGGAGGGCCGGCCGCGCCGAGTCGGACACTCCCCTCCCCACCAAGAGATACTCCCCGCTGATCGTGCCGTCGCTAAAGAGGTTGAGCGAGGTGCTGGAGCTGCGGCCAAAGTCCCAATAGGTCACCTCCATGCCGCGATAGTCATAGACGGGATTCTGGCGATAATGGCCCACCAAACGCAGGCCGGCCGGCAGCTCCCAACGACGGGTCTCGCCGTAGAGCCGGCGCAGCACCAGCCGGCGCAGGCCCAGGACGTGGCAGCGCTCCAGGAACTCGCCCAGACAGGGGGCGTTGTGCTCGTTGACCAGGCAGGAGATCTTGAGCGGCACCCGCGCCGCGCGTACGATGGCCGCCAGGTCGGGCACGCGGCGCGAGCCGGTCATCTTTTCGTAGGTGCCGGCGTCAAAGGCCGGCAGGGAGAGACTGACGCGGTCGTAGCGGTTCAAGACGTCCATGTTGCGCAGGGCCAACTGGCCGTTGGTGTGCAGCGAGATGCGCGCCCCCGGCACATGCCGGCGCAGCCAGTCCAGGAGGCGGGCCTCGTGGCGGTAGAGCTGGGGGTCGGTGTTGCTGCCGGTCAGCACGATCTGGCGGACGCCGTGCCGGCGCAGCAGGCCGGCAAAGCGCTCCAGGTTGGGCAGCGGGAAACGGTCCAGCACGTTGCAATTCAGGGCCGGGTCCAACTGCCGGCCGATGCAGTAAGGGCAGCGCAGATTGCAGGGGCCGGCCAAAAGAATGTTGGCGAAATCATAACCCGGAAGGTCCATCGCTATCCCCTCCTGTCAGGCAGCAGCCCGGCGCTGGACCTCTACCCCGGGCAGCACCACCTCCCGCCCCAGGTTCAGCAGCACCTCCTTGACGGCGCCGGCGTAGAACAGGGCCACCACCCCGTTAAAATGCTTGTCGCCCTGGAGGGTCAGGCGCAGATAGGGGCCGGCGTACTCCATCAGGCCGTTCTGCAGGACAAAGTCGACCTCGGGCGCAAAGTGTTCCTCCAACGAGACGCCGAACTTGCGCCGAAAGTGCTCGCGGTGGATCTGGCCAAAGTAGAAGGAAACGGCGATCATTTTGGCCATGGCCACGTCCAGGGGCAGGTGGTAGAGATCCTGGATGGGCAGCCGGCCGGCCTCCACCGAGCGCAGGTAGGACTTGAGCGACTTGGAGGCGGCGCCCAGGTTGTAGCCCAGGGTGTATGGGGACATGGTCTGGGCGGCCAGGCCCAGGCCCAGGTAGGGCGCGCCCCGGATCACCCGCGCGGTGAGATATTCGCTGGTGCCCTCGTCCCCGGGCCGCCGGCTAAAGGTGTTCTTGCCCGGCGTGCCCGCATAGCCGGCCGCCCAGAGCGTCTCCTGGGCGATCGTCTTGAGCTCGTTGACCGCGTCCAGGGTCACGTGGGCGGCCTGCTCCTGGATGCGGGTGCCCTTGTAGCGCATGCGGTAGAGCGTGATATACTCCGGGCCCAGGGCTATGGTCTGCTCCACCGTGCGCCGCCAGGTGTCGGGACTCTGCTCGGCAAAGCCGTACATCAAGTCGATGTTGAAACGGCCAAAGCCGGCCTGGCGGATATTGTACACCGCCCGCTGCAGCATGCCCAGCCCCTCGTATTCCCGCCCCAGGGATTGGGCCAGCTTGAAGTGGGTGGTCTGCACGCCCATGCTGATGCGCCGAACCCCCATGTCGTACAGAGCCGCGATCTTGTCCGGCTGGCGGACGGCAATGATGGGCGTGGTCTCGATACTGATGGCCGCACCGGGCTCGAACTGAAAGCTGGACCGGGCGGCCTCGACGACGCGGCGGATATGCTCCGCGCTGGCAAAGGTGGGGGTGCCCCCGCCGATGTCAAAACCGACCAGCGTCTTGGAATCTGTCTGTAGACGCTGCCGGTAGAACTCGAACTCGCGCAGCAGGGCCTCGAAATAGGCCGCCTCCAGGACGTTCTCCTCCTGCTCGACGACGGCGTACTCACAGTAGCGGCAGCGCACCTGGCAAAAGGGCACGTGGACGTACAGGCTCAAATGCCGCGTATCACGCCAGGCCGCGGCGACGGCGGCCTCGTGCTCCTCCCGGGGCAGGCGGTAGGCGCGCATGGTCACCTGGTGGCGGATGGGATAGGCCGTATTGGCGATGTGGTGATGGCGCAGGCCGGCCGCAAAAACCTGCTCGGGGGGAAATCTGCGCCGGTCGGCCGGCGCGGGCTGGTTCCAGCCCAGGGATTCGAACTCTGCTGGCATGACAAACCTCCTGTGGTTTTAAAATTACCGGTTCCGTAAATCGACCTCTCTGTAGGGGCAAGGCATGCCTCGCCCCTGTTCACATTCCTTGTGGTGACGGCCTCCGCTGTACCGAGGTTCGCCGCCAGCCATGTACCGCCGCCCTTTTTCGTGTTCCCCTTACACCAAGTGGGAACAAAAAAAAGAACGCGGCCAGGAGTGCCGGCCATACTCGCCCGGAACCAATCTCCCCAGGAACCAGGAGCCCTCGGGGCAAACCCAACTGCAAAGAAAGAGGGAACTTGGCAAGCCGCCGGGAAAAGCGGTAAGGTGTGTATGTGCTACACGAAGTATAGCACAATGGGACCGCCTTGTCAAGGTTGCGGATTTACGCACAATGGTGTACAATAGACCTGACCCGTAAAGCTATCCTGCGGGGACAGCCATTTCAGCTATCGCTGCACCGGCTCGGGGGATACGGCGCCTCCACTGTGGGGCCGGTTAAAAGGAGGTCCAAATTATGGTCAATCGAGAGCGGGTGTTGTACACCTTTTTAGAGCTGGTACAGACCGACCACCCCTCCGGTGGAGAGGCGTTGTTGGCCCAGCGCATCGCCTCGCGGCTGCGCTCCCTGGGCCTGGAGGCACGGATCGATCCGGCCGGCAACGTCATCGCCTTTCTGGACGGCCAGGGAGAGCCCATCCTGCTCAGCGCGCACCTGGACAGCGTCGACCCCTGCAAGGGCGTCGTTCCAGTCGTCAAGGACGGCGTCGTTCGCAGCGATGGCAGCACCGTGCTCGGCGCGGACGACATCTCGGGGGTCACGGCCATTGTCGAGGCGCTGCAAGTCGTCGCCGAGGGCAAGATCGAGCACCGGCCGGTCGAGGTCGTCCTCACCGTCGAGGAAGAGACCGGCCTACACGGATCGAAAAAGCTCGATTTTAGCGCGCTCAAGTCCCGCATGGGCATGGTCCTGGATGGGGGCGGTCCCTTTGGCGCGATCATTATGCGCGCTCCCTCGCACGACCAGATCTCGGCCACCATCCTCGGCAAGGCCTCCCACGCCGGCGTCGCCCCAGAGGAGGGCATCAATGCTATCGTCATTGCCGCCGAGGCTATCGCCAAAATGCCCCTGGGTCGGGTGGATAAGGACACCACGGCCAACGTCGGCATCATCAAGGGCGGCACCGCCACCAACATTGTGCCCGACCGGGTCCAACTGGAAGCCGAGTGCCGCAGCATGGACGAGCGCAAGCTGCGCCGGCAGACCAAGGCGATTGCCGAAGCCCTGGAGAAAGCGGCCAAGGCCCACGGCGCCCAGGCCAAGATCCAGGTCAGCCGGGCCTACAATGGCTTTACCCTGACCGAGGATGACGACATCATCAAGCTGGCGATAAGGGCCGTGGAGGCCGTCGGCGTCCCGCCCCACCTGGAGAGCAGCGGCGGCGGCAGTGACGCCAACATCTTTAACGCCCACGGCGTCTCCTGTACGAACTTGAGCACCGGTATGATGGCCGCCCACACCACTGAAGAGTGGATCCTGGTGGAAGATCTGATCCGGACGGCCCAGGCCACGTTGGAACTGATCCGCCTGGATCACGGCCAAGACGCATAGTCCTGTCACTGTCCATTGCCCCCTGCGCGGGCGGGCGCCGCCTCCCGCCGCAGGGGGAGTATTGCGAGAAAACCCATGAACCCTGACAATCTGATGCTCCATCTGGTCGCGGCCATACCCGACGAGGCCAAGGCCCGGCTGCTCGACCTGGTCGGTACGGCCCCCCCCCCGAACGATGAGACCCTAACACAACTCCTGGACAACCCCGACCTAATCCTAGAAATTGTGAATGCGCTGGGCAAGACACCCACCCAGGAATCCTGGGAACTCTTGGAATGGATCGCCGCCGAAAGCGATCAGCGCAAACTGCGCAAATCCGCCCGCAGCGCCCAGCACCGCCTGCGCAGCCAGGGCTTTCAACCGGTCCCCCGAACGGAAGAAGCGGAGGAAATCTCGTTTCCCCACCAGGTTTGGGCCAGCATATTTGACTTGGAGGGCAAGCAACTGCTGCGCATCATGCAAAAGGCACCCCTGGGTATGGCCCGCTATGCCCGTTTTGTCATCAGCCCGGGGGGGTTGGAGCAGAGCTTTGCCCGCGTCGACAATCACCACGAGGTCGAGGCGGTCATCGAGGACGAGGATCAGCACATCGGACACGAATTCATCGAGACCAGCCTGGCCTACGCCGCCCGCCGGGTCCACCAGGCCATCAAGCGCAGCCGCCGCTCGGGCCAGGATCTGCCCGAGTATGCTCTGGAGGATATCCGTATTCTGGAAGGAGCGGAGGAGGACCCCTGGCCTGAAGAACTGGAGGCGGCAAGACAGGCCGTCGGCGTCCAGGAGGCACTCCAGTTGCTACAGCACCCTACCATGCGTTACTGGCGCTTGCACCCTCAGGACCTGGTTCCATACCTCGATCGTTGGAGCCAGGTTGCTAAACACGTCCCTATGCAAATCCAGGAGGGGACGCTCAATCTCTCGCGCGTCCAGGCCCAGGGCAAGTTTGTCGAGGAAATCATCCGGGATCTCTGTAACGACGAACTGGTCGGGCGCCTGGTCGAACAACTGCGGGATCAGGCCCGCCTGTTCCTCGGCCAGGGCGAGGCAGAACTGGCCCGCACCGCGGCAAGCTGCGTCAAAGCCCTGGAACAGGAGGAGCCGACGGAGAACAGTTTCCTGCGGGCTATGGTCGACGCGAGTATGTCCCTGGCGATCGAGCTCCGGCAGGAAGAGGAGGAAGAGGAGGACTCGCCCTGGACACGCAGCGACGGCCAGGGGGGAGGACTGTGGGTCCCCCGGCCACAAGTAGGCCTGGAAGAGGAAGGGGGCGAGGACGAGGGGGATCAAACTCGGATCTGGCTGCCGGGGCAGGATTAACGTGGCTCCCGGCACGGCCCTCATCGGCCTGGGCAGCAACCTGGGGGATCGGACGGCCTACCTGCGGCGGGCACTGGTCCTGCTCGCGCAACTCGGCCAGCTTCAGGCCGTCTCGTCGGTCTATGAGACACCGCCCTGGGGCTACCAGGAACAGCCGTCCTTTCTCAACGCCGCCTGCCGGCTCAACACCGACCTCCCCGCGCCGGCCCTGCTGGAGGAGATGCTCCACCTCGAGCAGGACCAGGGCCGGCAGCGCCAGCGCCACTGGGGACCGCGCACCATCGACCTGGACCTGCTCTTTTACGACGACCTGGTCCTCCAAACTGCGGGCCTGACCCTGCCCCATCCCCTGCTGCACCAGCGCGCCTTTGTGCTGGTGCCCCTGGCCGAGATCGCGCCACACTGGCTCCACCCGCAGCAGGGCCGGACCGTCCTGGAACTTTTAGAGACCTGCCCAGGGCGCGAACAGATCCAACGCTGGGCCGGCCCCGCATCCATCTGGCCCTGAGCAGGAGGAGTGCCCATGACCCAGGAGATCATCTACCGCGCGCCCGACGGCATCGTTCTGGCCAGCGACAGCCTCATCATCCGGGAGCAACATGGCCACCGCGAACGGCTGACCGCCCGCAAGCTCTTCCCCCTAACCCCCTGGCTGGCCCTCCTCACCGCCGGCGCCTACGTCGGCATCGAGATCAGCCGGCATTTCGCGGCCATGCTGCGGCCCCAACGCGGGCAATTCCTGGAACAGGCCACCCCGCTGCTGCAGGACTTTTTTCAACAAGAATACGCCCACTTTATCCAAAGCAACCAGGCCTGGTTTGCGGCCCACCCGGAGGCCTATCGCAGCCTCTACGTCCTTCTGGTCGGCCGCAGCAAAAAGGAGCAACTGAGCCCCTGGCAGGCCGTTTTCCTCTCCAGCGAGGCGCACGAACTGCCCTTCACCCAGAACGCCGTAGCCGAGATACTGACCATCCCCCGCCGCCTGGGCCTGGAGGGACAGTTGATGATGCGAATGAAAACGGCCACCCCCCTGGAGGACGTGGCTGCCTTTTGTCAAAGCGCCCTCCACGCCCTGGCCGAACGCGACCCCGATCAGGTCGGCCGGCCCATCCACGTAGCCATCCTCAGTGCAGCGGGCTTTCGCTGGTGGACCCCGCCAAAACAGGAGCAGCCATGAAAGACCGTGGACCTGACCCCGTTGAGCACTATCAGCGGGCACTGGCCTACCTCTACCAGTTCGCCGACTATCAAAAGGGCGCCTACCGCTATTCCCGGCCAGAGCACAACCTGGCCCGCACGGAAATCCTGCTGGCCGGCCTGGGCCACCCCGAACAGCGCTATCCCTCCCTGCTGATCGCCGGGACCAAGGGCAAGGGCTCCACCGCCGCCTTTTTGGAGGCCATGCTGCGCGCGGCCGGCCGGCGTACCGGCCTGTACACCTCCCCCCACCTGCACAGTTGGCGCGAGCGCATCCAGGTCGACCGCCGACTCATCTCCCAACAGGAGGTGGTGGACTGGGTCGACTACATGCGTCCCCTGGTCGCCGACATGCCCCAACAAGATCGCCTGGGCCCGGCCACCTATTTCGAAATCTGCACCGCCCTGGCCCTGGGCTACTTTGCCTCCCAGGGGGTCGACGTCGCCGTGCTGGAGGTGGGCCTGGGCGGCCGGCTCGATTCGACCAACGTCGTCCGGCCCGAGATCTCGCTGCTGAGCCGCATCGGCTACGACCACATGGACATCCTCGGCCACAGCCTGGAGCAAATTGCCGCCGAAAAGGCCGCCATCATCAAGCCGGCCGGACGGGCCATCACCGCGACCCAGGACCCCGCCGCCCTGACCGTCATCCAGGCCACCGCGCAGGAACGGGGCGCGGCCCTGTGGGTGGCCCAGGAGGCCGACCTGCGCCCGGTCCTGCCCCAGGCGGGACCGGGCCAGCACTACCCCGTCTCGCTGGACCAGGTCGAACTCTCCCTGCGGGGTCACTTTCAACAGGGCAACGCCCGCCTGGCCCTGGCTGCGGTGCAGGTGCTGCGCGGGCTGGGCTGGGACATCCCCGACGCGGCCATCGCCGCCGGCCTGCAAAACACCCACTGGCCGCTGCGGCTCGAGGTCGCCGGCCAAGAGCCCTGGCTGGTGCTGGACGCCGCCCACAACATCGATTCGGCCCGGGCGCTGCGGCGGGCCCTGGGCGAGGAATTTAGCTTCGAGCGGCTGATCCTGGTCATGGGGCTGTCCCAGGGACACGACGTCGCCCCCTTTGCCGCCACCGTCGGATCCGGGGCCGAGCTGGTCATCGCCACCAGTTCGACACATCCCCGCAGCATGCCCGCCCACGATTTTGCCGCCGCCATCCGGCCGGCCCTGGACGCAGCGGTGGAAGTGGTCGAACCGGTGAGCGCGGCCCTGCAGCGGGCCCGCACTGCCGCCACAGCGGACGACCTGATCTGCGTCTGCGGCCTGTTCGTGGCCGCCGAGGCCCGCCAGGCCTGCGGACTGGCCGAGGTGGTGGATTAGCGGTTGGAGAAAGATATGCACGTACTGCTGACCAACGACGATGGCTATGAGAGCGAGGGGCTGCTGGCCCTGAAACAAGCCATGGAGCAAGTCGCCCAGGTGGACGTCCTGGCCCCGGAGCGCAACTGGAGCGCCTCCGGCCACAGCCGCATCCTGCACCGTCCCCTGACCGTGCGCCAAGTCCAACTGCCCGACGGCAGCCCGGCCCTAGTCAGCGACGGTGCCCCCTCCGACTGCGTCGCCCTGGCCCTCATGGGCATCCTGCCGCAGCGGCCCGACCTGGTGGTCTCGGGCATCAACCATGGGCCCAACATGGGCTCGGACGTGACCTACTCGGGCACCGTGGCGGCGGCCATGGAGGCCGTCCTGCTTGACCTGCCGGGCATCGCCATCTCCCTGGAGTCCTTTGCGGACTGGAAATTCGAGACCGCCGCCGAGATCGCCCGCCGACTGATCCCCAAAATCCTGCAGCGGGGACTGCCACAGGGCGTGCTGCTCAACGTCAACGTGCCCAACCTGCCCCTGTCCAAGATCCAGGGCCTGGCCATCACCCGCCTGGGCCGGCGCATCTACCGCTCCGAGTGGGAGATGATCCAGTCCGACGAAGGCGCCGGCTGGCAGCGTTACCGCCTCAACAACCACCGGCCCACCGCCGAACTGATCCCCGGCACCGACCTGGCGGCCACAGCCGCCGGCTACGTTTCGATCACACCCCTGCACCTGGACCTGACCGAGCACCGCCTGCTGGAAGAAATGCTCGATTGGGAGTGGGATCTGCCGAAAACACCTTGACTTTTGTACCCTGTTGTGTCATAATTAAGGTGATCGTGCGACAGTCCTGTCCCGGAACAGGCCAGCACTCGGTCAACCCTCGCATCCAAAGCGCACTGCTGCGGCCAGGCACTATCGCGCAAAACCGCCCGGAATAGGCCCTCCCTCCGGGGGAGTAGGCCAATCAGAGACACCATCCAAAAGGAGGCACCATGCTCAAAAGAAACGCTCTCATCATCTTGGCCGTGGTCGTCATGGCCGCCCTACTCTCCAATTGCACCCCCCTCGATACAGGAACGTCCTACCAGGGTCAGTTGACCGATCCCGCCGGCGCCCCGGTGCCAAACGGGACCTACGAAATGGTCTTTCGCCTGTACGGCGAGGTGGACGATGCCGTCGGCACCGAGCTCTGGAGCGAGACCCAAAACGTCGCCGTGAACGACGGGCTCTTTAACGTCTCCCTGGGGGAGGTCAATCCAATCCCGGTGTCCACCTTTTCCCAACAGCTCTGGCTGGGAGTCGCGGTCGACGGCGACGAGGAAATGACCCCACGCCAGGAGCTTCAAGGCGCACCCTACGCCATGAGCCTGTCCCCCGGGGCCGGCATGCAGGGCTCGATCAATATGAGCGACGAGTTTCCCGGCATGCTCAACATTCAAAACGTCGGCGATGGCTATGGCGTCGCCATCAACCACTGGGGCGCAGCCGGCCTGACCATCAATGGGGCCCTTGACCCCACGGCTGCGGATCCCATCGTCCTCGGGCAGTACGGATTCCAGGTCGAATCCGTCCTGCACGGCGGTGTGATTACGGCCACCGATGGTCTCGGCCTCAACGCCATCTCGGCAGCAGGCCCCAGCAATGCCTGGTGGGGCATCCGCGGCGAAGGATTCGCGGACGACGGCGGGGACGGCGTCTTTGGCTGGGGGCACGGCTCGAACAACAATGCTACAGGACTCACCGGCCGGGCCGAAAGCGGCTATGGAGTCTATGTGTTCACGGGGGGAGCCGGCCAGTATGGCGGATACTTTGCAGATCCCATCTATGTCAACGGCGGCTGCACCGGCTGCTCCCTGCGCTACACAGCCCGCAATACCTCCGAGATCCCCCTCCAGCCCGGCGACGCCGTCGCCGCGACCGGTGTAGAGCCTGAGACCGAGGGCCTGCAGAGCCCGGTAATGCGAGTCGCCCGGGCCACACCCGGACAGACCGTATTGGGCGTGGTCGTCGGCCGCACCACGATGACGATGGCCGAGGCCGGCCTCGACGACGTACAGCCCGGCGCCCAGTTCGGCCCAGTCAACGGCACCGCCGCGCCCGGCGATTACCTGGTCATCGTGGTCCAGGGGCCGGCCCAGGTGCGCGCTGCCGAGGCCGGCATCGCGGCCGGCGATATGGTCTACCTGGCCGCGGAGGGGGTCTCCAACGCAACCTCCGGGGCAGCCATCGGCATGGCCCTGGAGAGCGTGGACAGCGAAGGACTGGTCTGGGTCCTGGTCGGATTCCACTAGCCCTTGGCAAGGAGGTAACACTATGAAAAAACACCTGGCCATTGGCCTGCTCAGCCTTCTGCTGGTGGCGCTCGCGATCGGGGCCGGGATTGTCCTGGCCGATGAACCCGAGGGGTCCTCGGCCAACTATGCCCTCAACTGGGACGTGATCGCCGGAGGCGGCAACGAGATGTCGTCGACCCACTATGCCATCAAGAGCACGACCGGCCAGTCCAACATCGGCCTGGGGACCAGCAGCAGCTATTCCCTGGGTGCCGGCTACTGGTACGGCATAGGCGAACGCATCTTTCGGGCCTTTATCCCACTTTTGTTCAACAACAGCTCGCCCTGAACGAACTAGAGGCATCTGTTTCGTAAATAGACCTTCCCGTAGGGGCGCCGGCGATCCAACGATTCAAAGAATCGCCGGATCGTTGCGGCGCCCCTACGAGGGCATTTACATTTTTCGTGGCGCCCGCCTCGGCTGCGCCGAGGATGGGGCATGGCGGACTGTTCCGCAAATAGTCTTTTTGGGGCGAGGCGCGCCTTGCCCCTACTTTAACCCAGCACCAGGAAACGCAGCAGCAGCCACAGCGTGGCCAAGGCCACCGTGATCAGCAGCGCCGGCATACCGCGCTTGATGAAATAGAGATAGCTAACGGGAAAACCGGCCCGTTCGGCAATGCCGGCCGTGACCATGTTGGCCGAAGCCCCGATCAGGGAGCCGTTGCCCCCCATGGCCGAGCCGATCGAGAGGCAGTAAAAGAGGACCTTGCCCTCCGCCCCCGGCACGATCGCCGTCAAATAGCCCACCACCGGCAGCATGGCCGCGGTGAAGGGAATGTTGGCCACCACCGTGGAAAGCAGGGCACTGATCCAGATCACGGCCAGCATGGACAGCACCAGGTTGCCGCCCACCAGCCGGCCGATCAGGCTGGCGATCATGCTGATCAGGCCCACCTCCTGGATAGCCCCCACCGTGATAAAGAGGGCGATGAAAAAGACCAGCGTGGTCCAGTCCACGGCCTCGATCATCTCCTCGACATCGGGCCGAATCCAGAGCAACAACACCGTCGAACCGATCAGGGCGGTCACGGCGGGAGTCAAATGAAAACTCTCCCCCAGGACAAAGAGGATGAGCATGCCCAGGCCCACCCAGCCGGCCTTTTTCAAGTGACCGGGCTGGGAGATCTGGGCCCGTTCCTCCAGTTTGGCCAAAAGCAGCTTGGAGACCTCTCCAGAGGAACGCAGGTCCTTGCGATAGGCCCACTCGCTGTAGATGATCAGGCCGATCAGGGCCAGGACGACGCCCGGGGTCAGGTTGCGCAGAAAGGCGTTGAAGGAAATCTGGGCATAGGAGCCGATCAGAATGTTGGTGGGCGTGCCGACCAGGGTACTGACACCGGCCACGTTCGAGGCCATCACCTCGGGCATCAGCAGCGCCAGGGGGTGCGTATCCATGGCCAGGGCGATCTGGATGGTGATGGGCGTCATCAGCAGCATGGTCGTCACATTGTCCAGCAGGGCCGAAGCGACGCCGGCGACCAGCATGAGGATGGGCAAGAGCAGCCACAGCCGCCCCCCCGAAATGCGATAGGCGAAAAAGGCCAGCCACTGGAAAATGCCCGTGCGCTCCACCACGGCGATAAAGATCATCATGCCCATGATCAAAAAGATCACGTTCCAATCCACATAGCCCAGGGCGTGCGGAAAGTCAAAGATAAAGAGGTCCTCCCAGAGCAGGTACCCGGCATAGCTCACCGCCAGAACCGTGACCGCGCCAAGCAGCGCGGCCAGGGTATTGTGCAGCTTGCCCGCCGCGATCAGGACCAGCATACCAGCAAAGACCAGGGCCGCGATCCAAAAGGCCACGCTGATCTGGCGAGGCAGGGCAATATCGGGCCAGGCCACGGGATTGCCGGCCTGCAGTTCCCGCACCATCTCGGCCGGCAGCGGGATAGTGCTCTCTTCAAAGTGCGCTCGCTCGACGTGCAAAAGCAGCGAGTGCGGCAGCGACTGGCGCAGACAGAGCGCGTAACTCCCATCGGGCTGCGTCGTGGTCTCTATCAACGGAGTGTCCTCAGGATCCCAATCCGGGCCGGCCCACAAGCTCACCCGGGCACCCTCGACCGCTTGTCCCTGTTCATCATAGACACTGCCGGTCAGCACGGGGCCGGTCACCGGCGACTGGGCCCGTGCCCGAGAACCGGACAGGGACATGAGCAGCACAAAAAGGCCGCCCGCCAAGAGGCAGCAAAAACCCAGGACGCGCCAGGAATTCTTGGACATAGCAGCAGGCTCCCTAGCTGTATGGGCTAAAACGTATTGAGCCGACAACCACTAGCATCGAAACCGAGACACTTTGGCCCAGCTTGCACTATATTAACAGAACCGGTTCTATATGTCAAGCGAGTTGGAACTGAAACAGAGCCCGCCTATTGAACCTGGGACGCATCTGTGGTAAGATAAAGGCAGCGGAGTGGGGCCAAAATCCGGCAGCGCCGGCAAGTTAGCAAACATCCGCAGGGGTTCGACATGATTGTACGGTTCTGGGGCACGCGGGGATCCCTGCCCGCACCCATTACTCCAACCCAGATTGAGCAAAGGCTCCGAGAGGTTATCCTGGGGCTGCCCGATCACCTCGACACCCAAGATCCCGCAGCGGTCTGCGCCTATCTCAAAACACTGCCCCCCCTTCTCCGGGGCACCGCTGGCGGCAACACACCCTGCGTCCAAGTCCGCGCTGGCGGCCATACCATCATCATCGACGCCGGCTCTGGCATCCGCGAACTTGGATGGAACCTCATGGAAGGCCCCTGCGGCCAGGGCCAGGGCAGCCTCGACTTGCTCATCACCCACCTACATTGGGATCACATCCAGGGCTTTCCCATGTTCTCCCCAGCCTTTGTGCCCGGCAACCGCATCCGGGTCTATGGCGTGCACGACGTGCAGTCCGCCTTCCAGCAGCAGCAACAATTGCCTTTCTGGCCCGTCTCGCTCGATGACATGGGCGCCGACATCGAGTTTATCCGCCTGCAGCCCGGCCAACCCTTCCATATCGGCAGCGTCCGCGTCAACACTATGCTCAGCCACCACCCCGGCGACTCCTATATCTATCGCCTCCAGGACCAACACTGCACCATGATCCACGCTAGTGATGCCGAGTACCAGCAACTCGACGAGAACACCCTGCAGCCCTTTATCGACTTTTTCCGCAATGCCGACGCCCTGATCTTTGATGCCCCCTATACCCTCTCCGACGTCTGGCAGGAAAAGTTCGACTGGGGACACAGTTCCCCCATGATCGGACTCGACATCGCCCGCGCTTCCGGCGTCAAAAAGCTGCTCATCTTTCACCATGATCCCACCTGCTCTGACAGCGACCTGCAAAAAATCCAATCCGACGTCATGACCTACCAGGCCCAGGACAGTTCCCGACCCATCTGCGAGGTGATGGTTACCCACGAGGGCCTGACCCTCGACCTGGCCCCCCTCGGCGCCATCGACCTGCATTTCTCGCCGGACGGCGAGGCCGCCATTCTCACGCCGTCCTATACCTTTGACCAATACGGCGTCGCCCAGATCGCCCGACAACTGGCCCGCTCCGCCGAATTTGCCGCCAGTCCAATCATCGATCTCTCCAACGTGTCGGCCCTGACCACGGCCGGCCTCCAGGCCTTGGTTTCCCTGCACCAACAGCGCCGCTCCGTCCCCATCATCCTGGCCGCCCCCGCGCCCAGCGTCCGGCAAGTCATCGAACTCAGCGGTTATATGGACCATTTCGCCCTCTATCCCTCCCTGCAGACGGCTCTCGACGCCGTCCAAACGCGAAAAGCCCTCAACCTGCCTGGCGAGCTCATCCACAGCCGCTATCGCCTGGAGAACAAACTCGACGAACGGCCCTTGGGCTCCCTGCTCAAGGCCACCGACTCGATCTCCCAATGTCCCGTGACGCTCAAGTTCCTCTCCCCAGCATTTAGTCCTGAAACCGTCGACCGCCTCGATCAGCAGGTCCCGAAAATTCTGGCCCTCAACCACCCTAACATCATCCCCGTCATCGATTGGGTACGCGAACAGGACCTGGCCTTTCTGGTCGAACCCTTTACCAGCGGACCCTCCCTCCTGCACCTGCTCAACGACGGCCACCCACAGCCCACACCACCGCTGCCGCCAGATCAGGCTATGCAGATCGCCCTCGACATCACCCGCGCCCTCGAATATGCCCACAGCCGCGGCGTCATCCACGGCGACCTCAACCCACAGAACATCATTCTCTCTGAAAGCGGCGCCGTCCTGAGCGGCTTTGGCTTGGGCCTGCTCGAACAGGGCCGCAACCTCTTGGAACTCCCCCTGCTCTTTCTCTCCCCTTACTATCTGGCCCCCGAGCAAATCCTGGGCCAACACCTGGACGCCCGCAGCGACCTCTACGCCCTGGGGGCGATCCTCTACCAGCTCTTTACCGGCCGGCCGCCCTTTGATGGATCGAAGCAAGAGATTCTGAATGCTCACCTGCAGCAGCAACCGCTGCCGCCCCGCCAGCTCAACCCGAGCATCTCGCAACCACTGGAGCACTTGATCCTCAAACTGCTGACCAAGAACCCCAATGAGCGCTATGCCAGCGCCCGACAGACCCGCCGCATCTCCAGCAGTCTCCTCGTCGGCCCCGAAGACCTGCTCGTCCAGCGCCAGTCCCAACTCTTTGGGAGACAGCAGCATCTGCAGTTTCTGCAGGGCCTCTGGCGCTCCGCCCAGAGCGGTCAGGGGCAACTGGCCCTCATCTCTGGCGAGCCCGGCATTGGCAAATCCCGCCTGGCCCAACAGGTCGCCGCCCAAAGCCAAACGCTCGTCCGCCTGATCGGCCGCTGCGAGCTCCGCCAAGGGGGGCCGGCCTATGCCCTCTTTTCGCAGATTCTGCGGGACTATTTCGCCACTGTGCCCCCCGAGTTTTTTGACCAAAAGTCGCGCCAACTGTGTGCCCACTTTGTTCACCTCGTCCCAGATATGCGCCACATGCTGCCGGACTTGCCCGATCCGCCCCCCCTCGAACCCCAGCACGAGCAGCTCCGCTTGATGAGCAGCCTGACCCAGTTCATCCAACGGGCCACCCAGGAACGCCCCTGGCTGCTCATCCTCGACGACCTGCACTGGGCCGACCCCGCCAGCATCGATCTCCTGCACTACCTGGCCCGGCACCTCCAGCATATGGCCCTACTCATTGTGGGCACCTACTCCGAACCCGATCTGCAGCGCGATCATCCCCTCCTGGCCACCCTCCGCGACCTGAGCAGCCTGCCCTGTTTCCACCAGGTCACCCTCAGCCGCCTCGAAAGGCCCGATGTGGCCCGCCTGCTTGAGGATATCTGGCAACAACCCCTCCCCCAAACCCTGGTGCAGTTTATCTTTGAGCACTCGGGCGGCAACCCCCTCTACGTCGAAGAGTTGGCCAAGGTGCTGGAGGACGATGGCCTGGTCACCCTGCAGCAGGGCCAATGGAGCTTTCCGGACCTGCAAGAGCTGCGCCTACCCCAATCCATCCGCGAAGTCGTTTGGCGGCGCATCGGCCACCTCACTCCGGACACACAAACCCTGCTCAGCCAGGCCGCCGTCCTCGGCCAGACCTTTCGCTTTGACGCCCTGCGCCATATGAGCGGACTCTCCGACTGGCAGCTCCTCGAACATCTCGACATCGCCCTGGAAAGACAGCTTGTCCAGGAAATTCCCGGCCACAACAACATCCTCCGTTTCCACCACCCCGAAATCCAGCTCGTCCTCTATGCCGACTTGGGCCCACTGCGCCGCCGCATGCTCCACCGTCAGGCCGCCGAGACCCTCGAAGGGCTGTCCCTTCCCCAGAGCAACGCCGAAGAACTGGCCCATCACTTGCGCGAGGCCGGAGAATTCGAGCGCGCCCTCTCCTACAGCCTCCAGGCCGCCGGGCAGGCCCAGGCCGCCTATGCCAATGACACTGCATTACTCTGGTTCCAACGCACCTTGGAAATGCTCCAAGCGCTCGACCGGCAAAATGTCCCCCAGTGGCACGACCAAAGTCTCGCCGCCCACCAGGGCCTCGGCGAGGTGCTCTCCCTACGCGGTCAGTACGATCAGGCCATCGAGCACTATGCCGCCGCCCGTAAACTACTGGAATCCCTGCCCGCCGAACCTGCCCGCGCCCGCCGCCTGGCCGATCTCTGCCGCCGCACGGCCAATATTTTTGAGGACCGCGGCCAACAGGACCTGGCCCTGCTGTGGCTGGAACGCGGCCTGGGCTACCT
>JAFGKG010000112.1 GCA_016928715.1 Chloroflexia bacterium | reverse complement strand
TTTTCGGCTCTGCCCTCCATTTGCCCCAACAACGGTTAACTGTCAGCGTTCCGCCGGCCAGGACGGAAAGTATGCCCGCCGCAGCGGGGGCAGCCCTGCACCTTCAGAGCCTCGATGGTGGGGAAATCCCCACCCGGCCCCACCTGCCAGACGGTCTCGCAGCCCTGGCAGCGATAGGCCCGCCGGCCCGGCTGCAGGTCCATGGTGTAGAGGGGGCCGCCGTAGGCCCCGGCGGCCGGGGACGGCGTGGCGGTCGTGGTGCGCAGGTGCAGGAATTGGCCGCTGCCGGCCAGGGTGGCCGCGCCGGCGTAACGGTTAAAGTCGGGCGTGACCGAGAACGGGGCCAGGCCCAGGTCCGTACAGGCGGCCAGCAGGTCGCGCTGGCCAGCCGGGTCGCGGGGGGCGTAGGAGACAAAGAGGTCCCGGCCCCCCTCGGGGCGCAGCCCTTCCAATGCCCGCCCCAGGAACAGGCGCAGGCCGGGCAGGGTGTAGGGGGGATCGGTCTCGGCCGTGTGGAACTGTCCGCGCAGTTCCTCCGGCAGGGGCTGGCGCAGATCGTGGGCGATGGTCTCGATGGCCAGGTCCAGTTCCCGGCCGGCGGCCTCGATGTGCTCCAGAAAGCGCCGGTCGACGTCCAGTACGGTCAGGCGGCGCAGCAGGCGCCCCCCGGCCAGTTCCCGCGAGAGCAGGCCCACGGCCACCGAGACCAGGTCGTCGTCGCCCAGGATAAGCAGGGCCTGGCCCTCCAGCGCGCCCTCGTGGTACATGGCCAGGGCCCGGCGCAGGGCCGTTTCGGGGGTGCCGTGGGCCTGGTCCAGGGTGGTGTCCACGGTGGGGTTGTCCTGGTGGACCTGCCGCAGCTTGTGCAGCAGGCCCTGCCAGCGGTCGGGGTCCACGAGGATGCGCCGGCCCCCACAGCGCGGGCAGAGGGGATCCTCGCGGCCATGCAGGCCCAGCGCCCGGGCCAGGTCGTGCCCCTGGGCGCTGAGCTCACTGCCCCGGGGCGTGCGCGCCAGCAGGCCGGCCCCCTCCAGCTCGCGGCGCACCGCCGCGGTCACGGGCACCGGCCAGCCCAGGCGGCGGGCCAGTTTGGCCGTGGCCAGGGGGGACTGGCGGTAGAGTTGGCGCAGTAGGGCGGCCACGCCGGCCGGCCCTTCCCGCAGCCGGGCCGCCTGGGCGATCCGTTCGAGTGTGCGCTGCTCGTTGGACATATTCCCTCCTAGGCTCTTGACACTTGACGGTTCAGCAACATGCCTGCGGCCGGCCGGAATCGGCGTCGGGCCCGCCTCGCCACCTTTCAGGCCGGCTGGCGGTATAGCACGCCCGCCGCCCACACCAGCAGTATTGTATTGATGAGCAAAGTGGCCACCCCGATGACATTGTGGCCAAAGCCCGGTCTCAGCAGCGTGCCCAGCAAAAAGAGCGGGGGCGGCAGCAAAAGCCAGGTCTTTAGCAGGGCTGGCGGCAGCCACTGTTGGCGGGCACTCAGGAAAAAGAGCAGGGGCAGCAGCGGCAGGAGCATGTGGATGTGGGAATGCCAGGCCACGCTGCAGGCGGCGCTGTAGGTGGCCAGCAGGAGCAGGGCAAACTGGGGGGAGGAGAGCCCCTCTTTCCGGGCACGGTGCCACAGCCACAGGCAGAGAGAGGCCGTGCCCAGCAGCCCGGCCCCGGCCAGCCCCCAGTCCAGCCCGTCGGGCAGCAGCGGCGCCAGGTTGACCGCCAACGAGCGCCAGTTGATCATCAATTGGGGGTTGTTCGTCGCCAGGCCCTCGGACGAGTCCAGGGAGAAAAAGAGCAGGCGGCCCAACTCCAACAGCCCCTCCTGGCCGGCCAGGACGAGCGACAGCAGCAGCACGAGCAGGCCGGCCAGGGCCAGGCCGGCGAGCAGTTTGAAGCGCCGGCCGAATAACAATCCGGGCAGCAAGAGCAGCAGCAACTGCGGCTTGAGCAAAAGCCCGCCCAGCCAGAGACCCGCGCGGAAGGGCTTTTCCCGGCGGCAGGCCAGAAAACATTCCCCGACAAAGAGGAGCAGCCAATGGCTGATCTGGCCAAAGAACAAGTTCGCATAGAGAGGAAAGGCCAACAACAGGGGCCACCAACGGCATGTGACGCCCGTCTCATCCCCCAGGGCCCGCTGAAAGCGATACAGGTAGAGGACCGTGCTCAGGAGGTTCAACAGCGTCCAGAGCACAAAGCCGGCGAGTGGGGGCAGCAGGGGCAGCCAGAGCATGGGCAGGATAAAGGGCGGCAGGTAGTACATGGGCGCGGTGGCATATGCATAGGTGCTCGTAGGGGTGCGGTAGCGCTCATAAAGGGGCCGCTGGTATTGCTCCTGGAGGTCCAGGTCATAGGCCGCGGCAAAGCCCCGCTCCAGCACGATCTCGGCGCTGGCCCAAAAGGCGCGGTAGTCAATGGCCACGTAGCTGAACAGGCCCTGCGCCCAGAGCGACCCTAGGGTGTAGAGCAGGTAAAAGACCAACAAGGCGAGCAGGGCAAGGTTAAGCCAACGCCGATTTTCAGGTTTGAACATAGCCCATCCTCAGTCGACCGGCGACTTGGGGTCCAACCGCGGCCAGTGCCACAGACCGGCCTTGTGCAGGGCAAAGCGCAGCAGGGCCCGCAGGATACCCAAGCCGTAGACAACGCTGGGCCCAAAATTGATCGAGGAGGCCTCGGGAAAGTAGCGGGTCACGATAGGGACCTCCCAAAAGTTTAGGCCGCAGGCGATGCCCTGGATAATGATCTCGGTGTCAAAGACGAAATCGTCGCTGTTTTCCTCAAAGCGCACCGTTTCCAGGTACTTGCGCGAATAGGCGCGCAGGCCCGAGTGGATCTCGGTCAGGTAGCGTCCAAAGATAATGTTGGCCAGCGCGGTGAGCAGGATGTTGGCGATGTACTTGTAGCGGGGCATGCCGCCCTCGAGCGGCTTTCCCCCCAGCATGCGCGAGCCAAAGACGGCGTCGGCCCGGTGGGCCAGGATGGGTCCGACCAACTCGGGCAGCACGGTGGCGTCGTACTGGTGGTCGGGATGTACCATGACGGCGATATCGGCGCCGGCCGCCAGGGCCTCCCGGTAGAGCGTCTTTTGGCTGCCGCCATAGCCACGGTTGGCCTCGTGCTCGAACACGGCCAGGCCGGCCTGCCTGGCGATGGCCACCGTGTCGTCCTGAGAGGCATTGTCAACGAGAATGGCGTGCTCGCGGAACTCGGGGGGGATCTCGGCCAGGGTGCGCAGCAGCGTGCGGGCCACGTTATAGGCCGGCAGCACGATGACGATCTTGGGGTTGGTCATGTCAAACACTCCATATCCAGACTTGAACTCAATGGCGAAATTCTGGCGCATTGAAGCACAAAGGCCGCACCTGAGCCTGTCGAAGGGCCCCAATTTCTTCCTTTGTGTCCTTTGTGGTTCTCTCCTTTTCGGTTCCAGTTCTGCCGGCTTAGGGCAGAATCCATAGCGTCCCCGCCACGTAATGGGCAATCGAGATCAGCGTACACCCCGCCAGCAGCCAGGTAGGCCAACGGCGGACCCCCATAGCGGTCAGCAGCAGCAGCGGCATGGTAAAGTCCAGGGTATAGCGCGGGCCGAATTGGATAAAGCCGGTGCCCATGAGCAGGAGGATCGGAATGTTCACCAGCATAATGGTGAGCAGCAGCGTCCAGGCCGACCAGCGGGGGCGCCCACGGAACAGGCCCCAAAAGGCACCCATAAAGACCGGACTGAGCAGAAAAAGGCTGCCCCCCTGCAGCCGGTCGGCGCCGGGCAGCAAGGGATAGGCCAGGTAGTGATAGAACAGATTCCGCTTCAGGTAGTAGGGGTGAAAGGCACCATACTGTTGGTACTCCTCGACAAAAATCTCGTGCATGGCGTGATGGGCCAAACCGTTGTCAAACACATTGCCAAAGCGGGCCCAGTTATAGAGCCCCAGCAGGCCTACCCCCAACAGCAGCGGCAGCATAACCAGCAGGATATCGACCAAGAGGGAAAGGCGCCACCCACCCTCTTTGTAGCGCCGGTAGAGCAAATAGACGGCCGGCCACAGGCCGACCAGCGGCAGGTGAGTCCGGGTGAGCATGGCCGCGCTGAGTGATATCCCGCACAGGACAAAGGCCCACCGCCCTTCCAACGCGATGGCCGCCAGGTAGGCCAGGACGATGCAGAGGTAGGCCACCGCTTGACCGGTGAACCAGACCTGTCCTACAGGCCCCATAGTGGTATGAACGGTCCCCAAGGCAAAGAAAAGCACCAGCAGCCCCCGCTGCACCGGGCCGATCTCCAACAGGCCGCGCCGGTTGGCCTCCCGCAGCACAAGAGCGGTGAGACCGACGTTCAGGGCCGCCACGCCGCTCGTAAAGAGGATGTCACTGAACGTTATTCCGAACAGGGCCACCAAGGGCAGGAGCGGGACCGCGGGCAGCGGGCCCCAGTACAGGTAGTACTGCCCCTGGAAAAAACTCAGATCGTGCAAGCTGGGGGGCAGCACCCGCAGGTGGAGCTGTCCGTGAAGAAAGGCATCGGCGAGGTAGTTATAATAAGCATACCGACCGGCCGGCCAGAGCGGGCCCCGCAGGAGGGCCAGGGCCAAGTAGGCCGCCAGGGCCAGGATCATACTCCAGGCGGGACACGCCCACAGCAGGGCCATGCTGCGAAAGGGGCTGTGCTGTGATCGGCCCGGCGACCCGCGCTGCGCTGTCATCCGTCCACCTTGTCCCATGGTCCCCCTCAATAGGTCCAACCCTCGGCCAGGCCGGCACCGCGCTCTGGTTCAGCGCTCCAGAGCTGCCGGGCCGCCCGGTACACGAGGTAGAGGTTCAGGACTAACATGCTAAATCCGGTCAAGCGCTGGGGGATGGCCGGCAGAGGCAGCAGGGCCGCAAAATAGACCGCGGCCGGGACGAGGGCCCAGGCGATCAGCAAGCGCCGATCCACCTGGCCCCTGGATTCCAAAAAGAGCAGCAGCACGACCAGGGGCAGGGTCATCTGGATGTGCGAGTGCCAGGTGACGGCGCAGGTGGCGGCGTAGGTGCCCAGCAGGACCAGGCCGAACTGTGTCGGAGAGGACTGCCGGGGGCGCAGCCAGAAGGCCAGCGCCACCCCGGCCGTCAGCAGCATGCCGGCGATAGCCACACCCCAGGCTATGGGGGCCGGGATCAACTCGCCCAGGTTGAGGGCCAGGGCGCGCCAATTGACCATAAATTGGGGGACGTTCGTCTGCAGCCCCTCGGCATAGCCCAGGATCAGCCGACCCAGGGCGATCAGGCCCTCCGGGCCGCCCAGCAGCAGCGAAAGGCCCAAGACGGCCAGGCCGGCCAGACCAAAGCCGGCCAAGGCCTTGAAGCTCCGCCGCAGCAGCAGCCCCGGCAGCAGCAGGATCAGCGCCTGGGGCTTGAGCAGCAGGCCGCCCAGCCAGAGGCCGCTGACGATTTCGCGCCCGCGCAGATAGGCCAGCAGGAATTCCCCCACAAAGATGAGCAGAAAAAGGTTGATCTGTCCAAAGAGCAGGTTCCAGAACAAGGGAAAGGAGCAGAGGAGCAGGGCGAAAACCCCCCGCTCCTCGAAACCCTCCAGGGCTCCGAGGAACCGTCGGAGGTAGAGCCACAGCAGGAGCACCTGCAGGACCGTCCAGGCGATCAGGCCGGGCAGCGGCGGCAAGAGCAGCAGGGGCACAAAGATCAGGATAAATGGGGGCAAAAGCGGCGCGGGTACGGTCATGTAGAGAACGGGGATACGGGCATAGGCATCGTAGAGGGCGCGCTGGTACTGCTCTTGGAGATCCAGGTCATAGACCTGGGCAAAGCCCACCTGGGTGGCAATCTGGGCTGAGGAGCGAAAGGCCCGGTAATCCCCGCCCACGGTCTCAAAGAGGCCCCGGCCCAGCAGGGAGCCCAGGGTGAACAGGACGTAGAGGCAGGCAGCGGCCAGCAGGGCCAGGTTCAGCCATTTCTTTCCGGGTCCGCGCGGGGCCGTCATCGCAGGCTCTCCAAAATGCCTCGTCCGGCTCTGGCCGGAGGTGCTGCATAAGAGGGGCGACGCATGCGTCGCCCCTGCCGGGACAGCAACACGGTCTTACGGTGGGTATGGTTCTAGATCTCGTCCTCCTCGAGATCGATGCCCAGTTCGCCGACGGCGCCCTCGGATTGGGTACGTTTATCCCGCCAGCGCATAAAGACCTTGCGGAGTTCGGCGCCCACGGCCGGCAGCAGCGTCAGGGGGATGAGCAGTTCCCATTCCTTGAGCGTCAGCGGCACGGTGTTAAAGATAGGGTCCAGGAAGGGTACATAGATGATGGCCAGCAGGACGAGCAGGGAGCTGCCCACCGCCCAGAGCATGGTGCGGTTGGTCAACAGGCCCAGGCGCCAGATCGGCGCGCGCTCGGAGCGAGTGGTAAAGGCGCGCAGCAGCTCGGTCACCACCAGGGTGGCAAAGGCAAAGGTCTGGGCGTGCTCGATCTCGCCCTCGAACCACTCCAGGCCCACCGCAAAGGCGACCAGGGTGGAGATACAGATCAGCACGCTCTGCAGGAGGGTGCCCCACCACATCTCGCGGTTGATGATAGGCTCCTTGGGCGAGCGCGGGGGGCGATCCATCACGCCGGGCTCGGCCGGCTCCATGCCCAGGGCCAGGGCTGGAAAGCCGTCGGTGACCAGGTTGATCATCAGCAGGTGGATGGGCTGGAGCGGCAGCGCGGGAAAGCGGGTCATGAGGGTGGCCAAAAAGATGATCAGGATCTCGCCGACGTTGCAGGAGAGCAAATAGTAGACAAACTTGCGAATATTGGCAAAGATCACCCGACCCTCTTCCACGGCCGAGACGATAGATGCATAGTTGTCGTCGGTCAGGACCATGTCGGCGGCCTCTTTGGCCACATCGGTGCCGGTAATGCCCATGGCCACACCGATGTCGGCCCTCTTGAGGGCGGGGGCATCGTTGACCCCGTCGCCGGTCATGGCCACAATGTGCCCCCTTTCCTTGAGGGCGTCGACGATGCGCACCTTGTGCTCGGGCGAGACCCTGGCATAGACGTCCACAATCTGGGCCACTTGGCGGAACTCGTCCTGGTCCATCTCCTCCAACTCGGCCCCGGTGAGGCCCTTGAGGCCGGGAGTAAACATGTGCAGGTCGTTGGCGATGGCCATGGCCGTGCGCTTGTGGTCGCCGGTGATCATGATGGTCTTGATCCCGGCGTGGCGGGCCTTTTGGATGGCCGGCCTGACCTCGAGGCGGGGCGGGTCAATCATACCGGACAGCCCCAAAAAGACCAGATCGTTCTCCAAGCCCTCGTCGGCGTCCGCGGGAAGCTCGTCCAGCGGCCGGCAGGCCAGAGCCAACACGCGCAGGGCATCGCCGGCCATGCCGTCCATGGTCGCGCTGATCGTCCGGCGGTCCTCCTGGCTGAGGGTGCGAATGTGCCCCTCGCTGACGATGCGATTGCAGCGCTCCAGCAGGAGGTCGGGCGCACCCTTGGTAAAAGCCATGTAGGGGACACCCTCGGCAAAGGGCAGAGGCTCGCCGGAGCCATTGGCCGTCCAGCGGTGGACGGTCGTCATGCGCTTGCGCGTCGAGTCAAAGGGGACCTCGTCCAGGCGGGGAAGGCGCTCTTCCACCTCGGGGCGCCAGAGTTGGGCCTTGGCCGCCAGCACGACCAGGGCGCCCTCGGTCGGGTCGCCGATCATGCGGTAGTAGCGTTCGTGGTCCTGCTCCTCGTGCGGCTCCAGGCGGGCGTCGTTACAGAGCAGGCCGCAGAGCAGCAATCCGTGCAGGGCCGGGTTGCGCGCCATGTCGCACTCTTTTTGTTCTATGTGGATCTGGCCCCAGGGTTGGTAGCCCCGGCCCTCGACGCTGTAGGTATTGTGGCCGGCGTAGAGCTTGACCACGGTCATCTCGTTCTGGGTCAGGGTGCCGGTCTTGTCCGAACAGATGACGGTGGCTGAACCCAGTGTTTCCACGGCCGGCAGATTGCGGATCAGGGCGTGCTGCCGCAGCATGCGCTGGGTGCCCAGGGCCAGGCAGACGGTGACGACGGCCGGCAGCCCTTCCGGCACCGCGGCGATAGCCAAACTGACCGCGATCATGAACATTTCCAGCAGGCGCTCGTTGAAGGGCAGCTCGCTCGGCCGCATCAGCCCCACAGCAAAGACCACACCGCAGATGGCCAGGGAGGCAATACCCAGCCAGCGCCCCAACTGGTCCAGCTTGACCTGCAGCGGGGTGGGCTCGGCCTCGTAGGAGCGCAGCATCTCGGCAATGAGGCCCAACTGGGTGCGCTGCCCGGTGCTGACGACGACCCCCCGGCCGCGGCCATAGCTGACCACCGTGCCCATAAAAGCGCAGTTGACGCGGTCGCCCAGCGGCACATTGTCATCAAAGACCTCGGCGGCGCGTTTTTCCACCGGCACGGATTCGCCGGTCAGGGCAGCCTCCTCGATGCGCAGGTTGGCGCTCTCCACCAAGCGTATGTCGGCGGGGACATAGTTGCCGGCCTCTAGAATCACCAGGTCGCCGGGGACCAGCTCGCGGGCCGGCACCATCTGGGCGGTGCCATCGCGAATGACCTGGGCGTTGGGCGCGGCCATTTGGTGCAGCGCCCGCAGGGCGTTCTCGGCGCGGCTCTCCTGGACCACGCCCATGACCGCGTTGAGCAGGACGATGGCAAAAATGGCCCCGGCGTCGATAAACTCCTCGCCGCCGCTCTCGGGACCCCAGATGGCCACGCCGACCGAGATCAGGGCTGCGACGAGCAGGATGATGATGAGAAAGCTCTTGAATTGGTCCAGGAAGCGTTTCCACAGCGGGGTGGGGGCCTCCTGCGGAAGTTCGTTGGGGCCGACCTGGGCCAGCAGGGCCTGGGCCTGCTCGTTGCTCAGTCCCTGCTCCAGGTTGGTCGATAGTTCCGAGGCCACGTCCTCGGCGCTGAGGGCGTAGGCATCCATGCGGGTGTCTGGGGCTTGCTCCATCGGTTCCTCCGTTTCAGGCCTGACTTGGGCTCATTGGGGCTATTATACCTTGAGCCGGGGCTCTGTGCAAGCGTCACCCGCGCTTTTTGCCTACTTTTGAACAAGGGGGACATAGACCCTGAGCGATAAAGGCTCGGATGCTGTTCCGTACAGGGTCCGATATTGCCCGATCCAGCTCGCATCCGGCTCGGCAATATTGACAAAGCCATCGGGGCGAGGATTAAACCCAATCCACATAGTGTAGACGGCAGACCAATCACAAGCTGGTAGTCCCGGAACCCGTTCTCCGACAAGCTTGAAGCCATTGCTTGCAGCCAGGTCAATGTCCTCTTGTTGTCGACCTGCCAGTCCACAATCCCCCAGGTTATCATCGTTGATCACGATGCCCGCAACTCCACTCTGCTTGATGGCGGTTTGTTTGGCCGCAGTCATCTCCGGGGTAGTGGTCGTAAAGATGCTTTCTCTCACCTCGTTTCCATTCCAGATGGAGGCATTGATCACTTTCCAGCCTGGAAAACTTGCCACCCAAGGCAGATAACGATTTTGCAAATTCTCCCTGACCGCCGAGGTGAGCCAGTCGCGGAAATTCGCTTGGGCCGCGTTCTCCAAGGCCTGGTAGTCGTCCCAAGTCGAAATGGGCAACGTCCCAAATCTTGCTCGATAACTCGCTTGGGCCGCCTGATCCCAGATCGGCCAATAGGTGAACTGGTCACTATCGCTGGGGCCGAGGCCCCAAGGCAGCGTGTTCAGTTTAAAGTTTCCCATCATGATGCCGGCGACGTTGGGATATGGAGAGACAAGGTCGAGAAATGAGTTGACATAGGGTACGAGGTAAGCGTCTGCCGCACCTGTCGCGATAAACCAGGGACTCAACAGGTAGGGTGCGCCGGTTTCATCGGGGTTTGTCAGGGTGATCCCGCGACTATCTTGGAGAAGAGAATCGGGAAAGCGTTGCACAAACCAATCCGGCGGAATGTTGATTACAATTTCAGGAATGACCCACATATTCGCCTGAAGCGCGGCATCCAGACAGCGGCGCATATCGCTCCAGTCATATTGACCTTCTACACTTTCAACTAGGCGCCACTCGCCCGCCGCCCAAATCGGGGTCTGGGGATAAGCGGGGCGACAGGCGACGCACTTGAACAAGGCGTCAAAACCCATTGACTTTAAGCGTTGGGCTTCTTGAACTGACACCTGGTCTGACCAAATGATCTGCCATACCGTTGGCAGAGGTGGGAGAGAAGCTGTTTCCGCTTGAGGGGTTGCGTAACCTGGAATGGCAAACAGGAGAATGGAAAGGAGGCAAAACAAGGGCTTGAGGAGATTTTTGCTCGACACGGTTTCTCCCCGGCGGAACTGCGCCCACAGATTCAGCGGAATAACCCGGCACGAAGTTGCGAAATCGTGCACTAAGCGTCTACCGATAGTATACTATAGTGAGGGTATAGCGTCAAGGGAGAAAGGATTGTCCCAAATCACATTCCAGGGATGTATTCGCCCGATGGCCACCGAACGCGTCAATCCGCCCAGCGCCCGCCAACTGACCGTAGCATCCACCTCGACGGCCAATCCCGTCACCGGCTCCTCCCCCACCCGGATGGCGAACTCGAGCGCTTGTTCGTTCAGAACGAGCGCCGGCCGTTCTGCCCCGCTTTCCGTCCCCAGCCGATCCATACGCTCACGAGCGCGGTCGCCTTTCTCCGGCAAATCCAGGGCCTGGTACATCTCGATCGCCTGGAACAGGACCGGCCTGGCCCTCTCGACATATCCGATCTCGGCCAGGCCTTCCCCGACCAAGCGGAGTGTATCGGCCGTGCTCTCCTGGATCTCCTGCCCTTGTTCGAGGCGGAGAACGGCCTCAAAAAAGCCGAGCGCCTGCGAGTGCTCGACCGAGAGACGATAGATCGTGCCGGCATAGTAGAGGACGGTCGAGATCATGCCCTTGTGATCGCCCAATTCCTTGAGCATCTCCAGGCATTGGGCGTACCAGATCATGGATTCGCGTAAATGGCCCTGGCGAAAAGCGTCCTGGCCCTCCTGGTAGAGGTGATCCACCAGCGAGGCCAACAGTTCCGACGTCAATTCCAGAGAAGTCATGGACTTTATCCTTCTGCAGGGGCGGATGCTGCCGGTGGTGCGGGGTCTGCGGGAGCCGTTCGGTTAAAGCGGGCCAACTCGAGCAGCACCGGCGTCGGCTCCTGCTCGCGGTCCCGCCCATAGACCTCCACCACCCGGCTCCAACTGACGTAGAGGTGCCGGCGGGCGCGGGTGAGGCCGACGTAGAGCAGCCGCAGGCGCTCGGCGATGGTCTCCAGGTTGGCCTCGCGGGTGGCCTCGACGGGGTCGGCGCTGGCCGCCGCATCGCCCATGAGGGCGCGCAGTTGGGCCTGCACGATGGCGGTGGGATTGCCGCCGACCTGCTCGTAGCTCCCCTGGAAGGCCTGCTCCAGGTCGTGGGGCACCCAGTAGCGGTCGATGCCGGCCAGGCAGACCAGGTCCCACTCCAGCCCCTTGGCCCGGTGCTGGGTAGCCACGGTGACGCGGCCGGCCTGGGGCTCAAAGCCCAGGTCGTCCTCGGACAGCCCGATAAAGCGGCGCCGGCCCTGGGCGATGCGCTGCAGCTCCCCGGCTAGGTCGGGCAGGCGCAGGGTGGGTTCCTGCTGGGCCAGGAGGCGCAGGTAGGCGGCCACCTGCTGGACGGTGGCCAGGTCGGCCGGCCGGCCAAAGAGTTCCGCCGCCAGCACCAGCACGAACTGGTCGATGGGCAGGGGGGCGGCCTGCAGGGTCCGGCGCAGCAGGGCAAACATGGGATCGAGGATCTCCAGATCCTGGGGCCTGGCCCGGCCGGCCGGCAGGGCCTGCAGGGGCTCCTGACCTTCCTGCGGATACAACAGCACCTCCGGGGCCAGGCGGCTGCGCAGCAGGAGGGCCAGCCGCTCGCGCTGGCCCTGGCCCGGGGGCAGGACCAGCCATTCCTGCTCCACCAGCGCCCGAAAGCTGGCCTCCAGTGCTTCCCGGCTCAGGGGCTCGGCGGCAAAGGCCAGCAGCGCGGCCAGCGTACCGGCCAGCCCACGGGCCTGGGCCGAGCTCTCCAAAAGCTCGTCGTGGGGGATGTCCCGCTCGCGCAAGAGTTCGACCAGGCGATAGCCCACCTCGTTGGTGGGAACCAGCACGGCCAGGGTGCGCTGGGGAAAACGCCGCCGGTAGCTTTCCAGCAGTTCGACCAGGCGGGGCAGTTCCTGCCGCTCGCGGTGCTCGTAGCCGCGGGCACGGATGGCGACGCGGCTCTCCTCCGTCGGGGGGTTGGCCTGGGCGTCCCCCGGGGGGACGGGGCGCAGGTACTGCAGGCGAAAGGCCCGCCGGCGTACCTCGGGCAGGGGGTGCTGCCGGCAGGTCCACTCGACCAGGTGGTTGGCCAGGACCATAATGGGCGGAGCGCAGCGGCCGGTCTCTTCCATGGTAATGGTCTGGACATCCTCCCGCTGCATAAAGGCGCGGAAAAAGCGGGGATGGGCCGCGGTAAAGGTGCTGGTGATGGCCTGATTCGGATCGCCCACCCGGACCCAGTTGCCCTGGGGACCGGCCAGCCGGCCCAGCAGTTCCTCCTGCAGCGGCACGCTGTCCTGGGCCTCGTCCTCCAGGATGTAGGGCCAGCGCCGCCGCAGGCGCTCCAGCAGATCGGGATCATACTCCAGCAGGTCCACCGCCCGCCAGACCAGGTCGTCAAAGTCGAGCCCCCCGCTGTTCTCTACGAAGGATTGGTAGAGGGCATAGATCTCGGCGGCCAGACGGGGCAGGTCCAAATGGAAGCGGCCGGCCTCCTCCAGGCGGGCCAGGAGATCCCGGGGCCGCCAGCGGCGGTTCTTGGCCAGCTTGATGGCCGCACCGGCGATCTCGAGCAGGCGCTGCTGCCAAAACCGCCGCTGGGAGGCGCCGTCCTCCTCGCCCAACAGGTCCGCCCAAAAGTCGGGGTGCCGCTGCAGCCAGAGCTCGGTGGCCCGATCGCGCAGTTCGCCGCTCAGGCGCTCGTCGAGCACGGGGAACCCGCTGACCACGCCGGCCAGGCCAGGCTGCTGCAGCAGGATATCGCGGGCCAGGCTGTGCAGAGTGCGCACCTCGTAGCGCCCCTGCTGGACCCCCCCGGCGCGCCGCTGCATATCGATGCGGTGGCGCAGATTGTCCACAGCCGAGTTCATATAGGTGACGACCAGAACGGCGCCGTCATCGGGCAGTTCGGGCAGCAGGCGTGCGGCCAACGCCGCCAAGGTAACCGTCTTGCCACTGCCCGGCACGGCCGAGACCGCCAAAAAGCCGCCCTGGTAGTCCAGCACCCGGGATTGGGCCTCACGGGGTTGGAACATTGTGCGCCTCCTCCCAGGCCCGCAGCGCCGGCTGCAGTGCCCGCAGCAGGGGGCCATCCTGCACCTGGCCGGCCGTGCCCAGATCGCTGTGGCAGAGCACAATGCCCTCCTGACAGCGCCGGGTGAGCCCGCGCACGACCCGCGTCAGGGTGACCTGGCGCCGGGCATAGTCGGCGGCGTCGTTCCAGGGCTGCTGTGGGGGCCAGTGCCGCGAGAGCACATAGGGATTGGTCAGAGGCTGCTGGGGCGGCTCCCACCAATCGACGGAGCCAATGTCCATCCAGAACTGCCGCCGCACGGGCCGGCCGGCCAGCAGGTAGGAGTGGGCCGGGGCCACCCACACGGCGGGGGCCTCGGGCTGGGGCAGTAGGTACTGGGCGGTGACCAGGCCGGCCTGCAGCATGTGCAGGTAGTGCCGGCCCACCTCCCGTTCCGCCTCATCCTCATGCAGGAGGGGAAAGATGCGCCGGAAGCGGCGGGCCGATTCGATCAGCTCGCCGCAGGCCACGGAGACGTCGGGCCTCTGCACGGCCCGATCCAGGAGGCGGGCCAGCAGGTGTGCCAGGAGGTGTTCCCAGGGCAGGGTGTCGGCCTGCTGGACTTGCTGCCAGCGCGGCCAGAAATGCTGCTCGTAGGCCTGCAGCGTGGGACCCAGCCGCCGGCGGGCCGGCTCGCTCAACTCCTGCGGCGGGCGCAGGGTGGATTCGACGGGATCATAGACCCAATAGCCCAGCAGGGCGGCGCGCACGGGGTCGAGTTGGGGCAAGGCCTGGCCCAGGGCCTCGGCCACGTCATAGGGATGGGAGAAAACACGCCAGGAGGGCTGGAGCAGTGCGGCCAGGGTAAGCAAAGCGCGGACCGCGGGCTCCTCGGCCGGCCGGCGGTAGCGCCGCAGAATGTGCAGCGGCACCTCCAGGCGGGTGCAGGCCTGGCCCAGGGCAAAGCGCAGCACCCCGTCCAGGTAGGGCGCCACGACAGCGATCTCTTGCGGGGGCACTTGCTCCCGGTGCACCAAGCGGGCCAGTTCCCCGGCCACGGCCTGGATCACGTCGCTGCGGTAGCGCCGCTGGATCAGACCCAGCAGGGCGCCACCGGCATCCGGCAGGGCGCCGCTCTCCTGGCCCAGGCGGATGGCCACCACCTGGGCCAGGCGTTCGGCCGGCCTGGGCGGGGCCTCCAGGCGCCGCTGTACACTGCAGGCCCGGCGCAGGGCCAGCGCCCCTTCGGACTCGGCCCCCAGCAGGATGCGATAGCCTCCGGCCTCGTTATAGACCAGCAGGCCCGATTCACAGTACGGCAGCATACGCCCGCAAAAGTCCTGCATGGCGGGGACGCTTTCCTCCAGATTGTCCACCAGCAGGTGGCGGTAGCGCTCGCCGAAATAGTCCCAAAAGGGGGGGCGCTCCAGCAGCTGCTGAAAGACCTGCAGGGTGAGGGAAAGGTCCAACAGGCCGCGCTGCAGGCAGTCGGCACGGAAGCGTTCGATACAGTCCTGAGCCTGCTGAAAGGCGGTCAGCCGTTCCGGGGGGCCGATCCAGCTCTCGCTCAGGCGTGCGGCGACCTCGCCCAGGGGATAGTTGTTGAGAGCGGCCTTGTTGAGATTGTCCAGCAGTTGGGAGAGCAGCCGCTGGGGGTGCAGGTGCAGGCCCTCGAAATAGCCCTCTTCCAATAGGGGCGCGACGACGCGCTGCAGGTGGTATTGGGCCAGCTCGTAGGTCATGAACGTGGGGGGGCGTTCGGGATGGGCAAAACCGGCCTGGCGGGCGACCAGCGGCCAGAACAGCGCCACCAGCCGCTGGGCCAGGCTGTAATAAGTGTGCAGGGAGAGATCGCCGTATGGGCCCAGGGGGACGTCCCGCAGGGCCTGGCGCAGGCGCTCCCGGGTCGGCCGGTCGGGCAGCAGTACCAGGATGGCATAGGCGGGGACGTCCTGTTCCAGCAGATAGACGAGGCGGGCGGCCAGGACGGAACTCTTGCCGGCCCCGGCCGGCCCGCTCAGAAACACCGTTTGGCCAACGTCCAGGGGCGCCTGGACCAGGGCCCGCTGTCCTGGGGAGAGTTGTTCTGCGGGCAACGATTTAACCTTTTATCTCAACCTGAATAGGTTCCAACGGGCGCGGTCAGTCCTGTCTGCACCAGGCTAGGGAATAATCTTGAAATACACGATGGACTGGTGCCCCGACGCGACGCCCTCAAAGACCCAGTAATAGATGCCCTGCATAAAGCCAGTGCTACTAAAGGGGATATCGTCCACGCGCCCATCCGGGCCAATGTTGACGGTGTCCACAGTCCCCACAATATTGCCGTTGGGATCGGTCAGCCAAAAGCCCACCTCCTCGTTGGGCTTGAATCCCCAGACGCTGAGGGAAAACGACGTGCCGGCCGGGGCGCAGCGGGGGCTGATGGACCCGCTCACGTCGGCGGGAATGCCGGCACAGGGATCGGGCGGTGAGGTGGGCGGGACGGCGGTAGGCGGCGGTGGCGGCGGAGCGGTAGGCTGCGGAGGCGAGGTCGGCTCGGGGGTCTCGGTCGGTGCGGGAGTCTCGGTCGGTGCGGTGGGCTGGGGCGTATAGGTGGGCTGGGGCGTATAGGTGGGCTGGGGCGTATAGGTGGACTGGGGCGTGTAGGTAGGTACAGCCGTAGGCTCGACCGTATGCGTGGGTACAGGCGTATAGGTAGGCTGCGGCGTATAGGTAGGCTGCGGCGTAGCCGTCGGGGCCGAGGTAAACGGGGTACAGGCCGTCAATCCAAACACCAGTAGGACGACGGCAAAGGGTAACAGTCTAAACTTTTTCATCCTTTCCTCCTTCCATTACGTACTTATTGTACCACAAATTTCACTACAAGTCAAAGGGTTGGACAAAAAGAATGCGGGACGGTATAATTTGGATAGGCTTTTATCCAGGAGGTCACCATGCACGAGCAGAGCATTTTCACCCAGTCCGTCCACGCCGGGGAGCGGGGGCCCCGGCCCGATTACGAGCCCGCTGTCGGGCCCATTCACCACAGCGTGGTCTATCTCTACGACGACGTGGAGCGGTTACACCAGGTACTGGCCGGGCAGCGGGACGGCTATGCCTATTCCCGCAACGGCAATCCCACCACCGCAGCCCTGGAACAGGCCATGGCCGTGCTGGAGGCCGGCGGAGGGGCGGTGGCCTTTGCCTCTGGGATGGCGGCCATCCACGCGGCGCTGCTGGCCTGCGGACTCGAGCGGGGGGACCACATTATCGCGGCCCAGGACCTGTACGGGGTCACGCACACGCTGCTGCAGCAGGTCCTGCCGGCCTTGGGCCTACGCAGCCGCTTTGTCGAAGTCGAGCGGACGGAGCAAGTTGTCGCAGCGCTGGAGCAGGAACGACCGCGCCTGCTACTGCTAGAGACGCTATCGAACCCCCTGCTCAAGGTGGCGGACCTGCCGGCTTTGGTCGAGGCGGCCCGGCGGGTAGGAACCAGAGTGGTGGTGGACAACACCTTTGCCAGCCCTTACCTACTGCGGCCCCTGGAACTGGGGGCGGATTACGTGGTGCACAGCCTGACCAAGTACCTGGCCGGCCACGATGATGTCCTGGGCGGCGTCGTGGTGAGCGGCAAAGAACTGCTGCCGCCGCTGCGTTCCCTGGCCCAGGTGCTGGGGGCGGTCCCGGGTCCCAACGAGGCCTGGCTGGCCCACCGGGGGCTCAAGACCCTGGCCCTGCGCATGCGGCAGCACTGCCAGAATGCCGCTCGGGTAGCGGACTGGCTGGAGAAGCATCCCCGGGTGGAGCGGGTATACTATCCCGGATTGTCCAGTCACCCCCAACACCAGCTAGCGGCCCGGCTCCTGCGTCCCGGCGCTTTTGGGGGCATGCTTGCCTTTGAGCTGGCGGCGAGAACCGCAGAGGCGGCCATCGGGTTGATGAACCGCCTGCGCTTGATCCTGCCCGGGACGAGCCTGGGCTGCATCCACAGCCTGATGCTGCATCCGGCCTGCAGCTCACACCGCGGACTCTCGCCAGAACAGCGGGCAGCCTGGGGCATCAGCGAAGGTCTACTGCGCCTGTCGGTGGGCATTGAGGAGGCCGGCGACATCATCGCCGACCTGGAGCAGGCACTGGGATAGGCGAAACGTCTGTTGACTTTTAGCGGGCACCGTGGTAAGATAAAGCTGGCAGTGTGCACGCCTACCTGCAGAGGAGGGCCTGAGTGTTATGCCTGCAAAACCCCGACATCGTATAACAAGGCGTTTGTCACTGATCCTGGTCATTTTGGCCCTGGTGCAACTGTTGCTCGGGGGTATCCCTCTTTTTTACATCAGCTACAACAACCAACAACAGGCGATCCGTTCTGCCCAGCAGCAGGCCGTGGATCGGGCCGCCCTGGCCATCGACGCCTATCTTTCCAGTGCGACGGGCCGTATGGAAGCCTTTATCAGCGATTATGACAAAGGCATTCTGATTCAGGGAATGGAAAGGCCCGAGGCCGTCTATGGGGCCCGCGAACTGCTCGAATGGGAGGGCTTTTTGGAGGTCTGGCTGTTGGATGGCCAGGGGAACGAGATCCTGCAGTCCTCTTACAAGCGATTCGTGAATCCGAACCTGTACACCAGCCGGGCTGATGCCCCAGAATACACCAGCCTGCTGACAGGGCAGCCCTACTATATCAGCCCCATCCACCTTTCCCCGGACCCAGCCCTGGCCTCACTGCCCCTAGCGACAATTTCGGTCCCCATCCGCATCAATGAGGCACTCGGCGGCGTGCTAGTCGTAGAGCTCGATACGCGCGAAATCCAAGAGATCATCTCCAACCTGTCCTTGAGCCCCGAGTCCTATGCCTACATCGTCGACCAGGAGGGCGTCCTGCGCGTGCACTGGTCCGACACTCGCGTGGTCCTGCAGGAAAAGAGCCTGAGCCACGTGCCCGGCGTGCAGGCCTCCCTGACGGGCCAGCAGGAGGTACCCTTCTATCCAGGAATCAACCCGGAAAGGACCGGGCAAGTGCTGGGAAGTTGGGCCTCTTTGGAGCGGACCGACTGGATCGTGATCCTGGAGCAGCCGGTACGGGAGGCCATGCACGGACTGCGCCAGATCACGTTCGTGTTCGCCGGCTTGTTGGCCGTCTCGGTGGTGGTCGCCGCAGGGGTAGGCCTGCTGATGGCACGCCAGAACCTGAAACATCTGCACGTACTCCAAGAGGGGGCCGAACTGCTGGGAACCGGGGAACTCGGCCATCGTATCGATATCCGTACAGAAGACGAGTTTGCCGTGCTGGCCGACACATTCAATGAAATGGCCGCACGGGTACAATCCTCCCACGATGCCATTGAGGCCAAGGTACAGGAGCGGACCCTGGAGCTTTCCGAGGCCTATGAGCAACTGCGCCGGCAGAGTGCAGAGCAGGGGCGCCTGCTAGAGACCATACGGCAAATGTCCGTCCCGGTGGTTCCTGTGTTGCAGGGGGTAGTGGTCATGCCCCTCGTGGGTAGTATTGATACCGAACGGGCCCATCTGGTCACGGAGGCTCTGCTGGCCGGGATTCGGCAATATCACGCCCAAATCGTGATCCTGGACATTACCGGCCTGTCCGTCGTGGACACCGCGGTGGCCAACACCCTGCTACAGGCCATGCAGGCCGCATCCCTGCTGGGCGTACGGCCGATCCTGGTTGGAATCAAGCCCGAAGTGGCTCAAACGGTGGTGAACCTAGGGGTTGACCTATCAGGGATCGACACCCGCAGTACCCTACAGGCCGGCGTAGCCCATGCCATCCGCCTGCTCCTGCACAAGGGATAGCAGCAGCAATCCGGAGGCATTTTACTCCTGGATAGGGGGGGCAGCCATATCCCCATATTGGTACAGCACCAGTACGGTAGCGACCAGGCCGGCCGTCTCTGCCCGCAGGATGCGCGGGCCCAGGCTGACCGGGATCAGGTCATAGTCCTGGGCCGTCCGGATCTCCTCCGGGCTAAAGCCGCCCTCCGGACCGATCAAGATCGAGACGTTAAAGGGTCGGTGCTCCTGCTCCGCCTGCAGCACCTCGCCCAGTGGGGTGTCCGCTTTTCCCCAAGGGATCAGGGCCAACCCACTGGAGCGCCGGACCTGCTCGCAGGCCGCCGCAAAGAGTGTAAGCGGCTCCAGGTGGGGCAGCCGGCCGCGGCGGGACTGTTCGGCGGCGGACTGGATGATCCGCCGCCAACGCTCCAGTTTGCGTTCCGATATCTGCCGGGCGTCACCGACGATGCTGCGTTCGCATAGGAGGGGGAAAAACGCACTGACGCCAAGCTCGGTGCCCTTTTGCAGAACCCACTCAAAGCGATCGCCCTTGATCAGGGCCTGGTATAGGGAGACCTTGGTGCGTGGCTCACTGTGACAGAGGCTTTTGTATTGGATCTCGGCGATGATCTGCTCGACACCGACCTGCCGGAGCACCGTGTGAAACTCCCAACCCGAGTTATCCAGAAAAATCACCTCGTCCCCAACCTGCATCCGCAGCACGTTGCGCAGGCGGTGGTTCAAGCCCGGCTCGTTGAGGGAAACCTCTTGGGAGGAAAAGGCCTTGGGGGGGAGGAAAAAGCGATGCATCCGCACCTCCTCAGCAAAAGACCAAAGCGACCCAGCCATCCTGCGTGAGCGTTTCCAGCAAGCGCAGGCCATGCTGGTCCAACGTATGACAAACAGCCTCAGCCTGTTCCTCAAATATACCGGAGGCGATGAGTATCCCCCCGGTCGGCAAGGACGCCGCCAAAAGGGGCGCCAGTTCCTGAATGGTCGGGGCCAGGATATTGGCCAAAATCAGCTCAAAGCGACCCCGGCCGGCCTCCAGCGTGCCCTGCTCTACCTGGACCTGGGACTCTACCTGGTTGAGTTCGACATTTTCCCGAGCGGCGATCACGGCCAGGGGGTCGTTGTCCAGAGACAGGACGGAACCGCCGCCCAGGCGGGCGGCAGCGATGGCCAGAATGCCGGATCCCGTGCCCAGGTCCAGGACACTGCCGCCCGGTTGTACATAGCGCTCGAGCCCTTTCAGGCAGAGCTGCGTCGTGGGATGCAGACCGGTGCCAAAGGCCAGACCGGGGTCCAGGGTGATGACGAGGTCCCCGGGCTGGGGTTCGAAATCGCGCCAGGCCGGCACAATGACAAACCGCCGGCCCACCCGAAGCACGTCAAAATGCACCTTCCAGAAATGCGCCCAGTCCTGCGCGGCCAATATCCGCACTTGGGGTGGGAACGGTTGTCCCAAGCGATCCAGCGCGCTCTGAATATCCCGCAGACCCTGCTCACCGGCGGCATTGTGGGGAAGGTAGGTGCGCACCAGCACAGGACCGCTGGGATCCCGCTCCAGTCCAAGCCCGTCCGGGGCCGGCCGGTAGGACTCCTCGATCACCACGCCTCCCTGGTAGCCATAGTGGCCCAGCACCTCGGCGATGGCCTCCACACGTTCCGGTTCGGCCTGGACGCCAAGTTCGAGCCACTCGCTGGGAAAAGGTTCCTCTGCACGCTTCATGGTTCAGGACCGAACCCACTCTTTGGGAAAGCTTAAAGCCTGGGGGCTTGACCAGATCCGGTGAGCCCCCCCCCCGGCTCTACAATAGGGTCAGGGATTCAAGTGCTGCAACGTCTCCCGGGCCTGGGCCAGAGCCTGTTGAGCCCGGTCCAGGCTGCCCGTGGGATTCATAGCCAGAACCAGCACATAGTCCGGGTCCAGCATCAGTCCCATCAGGTTAGCCCGGGTCGTGCTCACAAAGAACTGCGGGCTGGCCTCGGGGCCCAGCCGGAGCGAGGTCCGCTGTACAGCCTCGGCCAGAGCGGCTATTTCGACCTCGATCATCTGGGGGTCCAGGGCCTGCCAGCCCTCGTCCCGGTTCATCTGTACATTGACACCATCCAGGCCCAGCAGGGCCACCAGGGTGGCGTCCGGCACACTGTCCATTACAGCGGTCAAGGCTTGCTCGATCTTGTCCATAGCGCGCTCCTTACATCTCCCGCCGGCCCTCCAGGGCCCGGCTCAGAGTGATCTCGTCGGCGTATTCCAGGTCCCCCCCCATGGGCAATCCATGCGCCAGACGGGTGACCCGAACCCCCAGCGGGATCAACTGCTGGGAAAGGTACATGGCGGTGGCATCGCCCTCCAGGTTGGGATTCGTGGCCAGGATAATCTCCTCCACCGGCTGCAGACGCACCCGGGTGAACAACTCGCCAATGTGCAGATCCTCCGGACCGATGCCCTCCACGGGGGAGAGGGCGCCATGCAGGACATGGTAGAGCCCACGGTAGCGATCGGTCCGTTCCAGGGCAATGACATCCAGGGGCTGCTCGACCACGCAGATGCGGGACTGGTCCCGATTCTCGTCGGCGCAGATTGGGCAGGGATCCTGCTCGGTGATGTTGAAACAGCGGGAACAGAGGACTATCCGTTCCTTCATCTCTAGCAGGGATTCAGCCAGATCGCGGACCTGTTCCTCAGGAGCGTGCAGCAGGTAATAGGCCAGGCGGGAAGCACTTTTAGGACCGATGCCGGGCAATTTGATCAATTCCTCCACCAGGCGGGCCACCACCCGGGGCAAGTAGCGCTCAATCTCGCTGCGCAAGATAATCCTCCGACGGCCGGCCTAGAACAGACCCGGCGGCAAACCCATCCCGCCCAGAAGGGAGCCCATACTATCCTGGGCCAGGTCACGGGAACGCTCCACCGCCTCATTGACGGCGGCGATGATGAGATCCTGCAGCATCTCCACGTCCTCGGGGTCGACGACATCGGGTTCGATGTGGATCTCGACAATTTCCTGCTGTCCGTTCATGATCACACGGACGGCCCCTCCGCCCACGGTCACCTCAACGGTCTGTTTGGCCAGTTCCTCCTGGGCCTGGAGAATTCTCTGCTGTACCTGCCGGATCATATTCTGGTTGACGCGCATAATCTCCTCCGATCTTGATTTGTTAGTACTCCACTCAGCCGCAACGTAGCCTTTTAGGGCTGCTTTTCGAGCGGCAAGGATTACGAACCGGTCTCACCGTTGGATTGGACCTCCACAATACGGGCGTTAAAGATATTCGCTGCGGCCTTGATGCGGGGATCCTGCTGGGCCTGTTCGCGTTCGCTCGCCTGTTGCCGTTTGCGGCCGCCGGCGCTGGCATCGTTGAGCACGCAGCGGACGCCATAGTCGCCCCGCAAGAGCTTGCGCAGGGCGTGCTCGACAATACGGCGGTTGCGGGTCTCTTCAATTTTACTCTTGTGAAAGGAGTAGCGAAATCCCAGGACAATGATCTGTCCATCCACGTCAATGGGCTGGCAATAGGAATCGTGCAGCAGCGCCTGCACAGAAGGATCCAGAGGCCGGATGCGCTCCACCACCCGGGGCCAAACCTGCAGCAACTGGGCCAGGCTCAGTTCCCCCGGAGCGACCGCGGCGCTGCCGTTGTCCTGGGAGTGGGCCTCCCTCTCGTCGCTTGGAACCAGCTTGAGCGCGCTGTGGGACGGCGCCTTCTCGACACTCGTAGAGGGGCTGGCCGGCGCAGCGGAGGGGGCCGCCGGCGCAGGAGAGGGGGCCGCTGCCTCGGAAGAGGAAGCCGCTTGACGGCGCCCGGCGGGGCGCAGTTTTTTGCCACCCGAACGGCCGGTCGGCTGCGACGGGGGAACGCTTGCCGGCATCAATGCCTCGACGAGGGCCAATTCCAGGGGGAGTTGGCCATACCAGCCGGCCTTGAGCTCGTTGTCCAACTCGCTAAAACGCCGCAGCCAGACGGTCAGCCGGCCCACATGGGCCTGCTGGGTCTGGGTACGCATCCGTTCGCGGGTCTCTTGGGTAACCTCCAGCAGATCAGAGCCCTCCCGGGTCACCGCCAAAAAAAGCAGGCCCCGCAGATAGGTCACCAGCTCCCGGTTGAACTGGCGCAGGTCCACGCCGTCGTCGACCAGACCCTGCAGCAACTGCAGGGCCACCGGCAGGTCGTTGTCGATCAGGGCCTGGGCCAGATTCGCCACCTGCTCGCTACCGCGCATCCCCAGGATCGCCTGGACCTGCTCCAGGTCCAGGGTCTGCTCCTGGCCATAGACCAGCATTTGGTCGAGCAGGCTCTCGGCATCCCGCATGCTGCCGGTGGCCTGACGGGCGATGGCCTCCAGGGCCGGCCGGGTGACTTGCAGTCCCTCGGCCTCCACGATGCGCTCCAGCCGCTGGACAATGTCCGCTACCCGCAGCCGCCGAAAGTCGAAGCGTTGGCAGCGCGAGTGCACCGTGGCCGGAATGCGATGTGACTCGGTGGTGGCCAGGATAAAGATGACGTGACCGGGGGGTTCCTCCAGCGTCTTGAGCAGGGCGTTAAAAGCCTCGGTCGTCAGCATGTGGACTTCGTCGATGACATAGACCTTGTAGCGGGCCTGGGCCGGGGCAAACCTGACCCGTTCCCGCAGGTCTCGAATCTCGTCGATGCCCCGGTTGGAGGCGGCGTCGATCTCGATCAGATCGATGGCCTGATTCTGGTTAAAGCTGAGGCAGGAGGCGCAGGTGTTGCAAGGCCGATCCCCCTCGCTGGTGCAGTTCACCGCCTTGGCCAGTATCCGCGCAGTGGTGGTCTTGCCGGTGCCGCGAGGTCCGGTAAAGAGATAGGCGTGGGCAACGCGCTGCAAAGTGAGCGCTCGCTGCAGCGTACGGGTAACGTGGTCTTGTCCCACGATCTCTTCAAACCGTTGGGGCCGCCACTTTCGATAAAGGACCTGTCCGGCCATGCCGTCTCTTCCTCCCGCCTACGGGCTTTTGCATTTCACCTGGACCAGAGGTTGTGGCTGATTCTACGTGTGGTCCTATTGTACTACACCCCGGCCGGACACGCAAGCGCCGTTAGGCGGGGCGCGCCATTTTTGAGGCCCTTGAAGGGGCGAGGCATTTCCCGCCCAAAAACGATGCTTGGCGGGCCTATCCCGCCTGTTTTTCGCTTCCAACTGGAGCCAAGTACTCGGCGGAAATGCCTCGCCCGACAAAAATGGCGGGCGCCCCCGTCAGCCGGTTCAGCCGGCGCGGGCCGTGGCCAAAAGCATGGAGCGAAGCGGCGGGATCAACGAGGTAAGACCCCAGAGGATCGCCTTGGGCAGCGCCCGCCAGGGCCGGCGCAGCAGCCGCGACCAGGAAACGCCCACCCCCTCCCGAGCGGCGATGTAGCGCGCCTGGCTGGAAGAAAAGCCGGCCTCCTGCAGCAGCCAGTGCACTTCCGAGGCCGTGTAGAGATGGTGGTGAATGGTGTAGGTCTCTTCCCCGCGCAGGTGCATGCGGTGACGAAACTCGGCCGGCGCTTCCAGGCTGCGCCATAGCAGCAAGCGGCCGGCGAGCAAGGCCCGCTCCCGCAAATAGCGGGCATTGGGCACACTCAACACCAACAGCCCCCCTGGCATCAAGATGCGCCGGATCTCGCGCAGGGCCGGCAGCGGCGACCAGGCCATGTGTTCCATAACCTCGGAAAAGACGACCGCCGCAAAAGAAGCGTTGGCATAGGGCATATAGTCCTGCTCCAGGTTGACCCGGCGCACTTCTACCCCCAGCCGACTCCACAATTCGGCCCGGTCCTCCGGATGCAGATCCACGCCCCAAACCCGATAGCCGGCCCGCACCAACAGTTCGGTAAACTGTCCCGGGTTGCAGCCGATCTCCAAGACGTGGCTGCCCGGCGGCACCGAGGCCATGGCCTCTAGCAAGGCCACGTAACGACGGCGATGCAGGCGAAAATAATCCGGTTTGAAATCGGGCGGGATCTCTTGGGCATATTGGTCTACGATCTGTTGTGGCTCCACCGATTACACCTCAACGCTTAAGGCCTGCCGCCAGGAGGCCGTTACCAACCCAGGGCGGCCAGGGAATGCCGATCTGCCAGCGCAGCGGCAGCCAGTACAGCGGCTTGATACCGGTGCGCACACGCACCCGCACAAAACCGGCCTCGCGCAGGGCCTGTCTTAATTCCGGTGGGCTATACAAGTGGACGTGGGTGGGATCGGCCACCCCCGACCAGCACTCGCCCTGCCAGTAACGACGCACATCCCAACGGTTGACGGTGCGCAGGAGCAGCGCTCCTCCCGGGCGGAGAACGCGCAGGCACTCTCTCAAGAGTCCATCCCCGTCCTCAATGTGCTCAAAGACATCGCCCAGCAGCACCAGGTCAAAGGCCCGCCGGAAGAAAGGCAGCGTACGCTGCAGGTCGCCCAACACCAGGTGCGCCGACGGCGCCAACTCACCGGCTCGCCGCAGGGCATAGTCGGAACGGTCCAGGCCACAGACCTGCACGCCGCGAGCGGAGAAAAAGCGCAGTCCCGGGCCAGCCCCACAGCCCGCATCCAGTACACGCTGGGCCGGGAAATCCTGCAGGCCGGCCAGGCGCAGCAGCCGGACGTACTCCCAGTTCAGCTTGCGCAGTGACTTGCGCTCCTGCGCCGCGAAATAAGCTTGCTCATCCACGCTCGACCCTCTCCTGGGCCAGGGCGATCGCCTCCCGATAGGCCTGCAGCACCCGCTGCACCAGAGAGGCCCCATCGTAACGTTCTCCCAGAGCGCGCGCCCCGCCCGCCGCCAGCCGTGCCCGCAGTTCCCCATCCCCGACAATGCGCAGGATCGCCCCCGCCAGGGCCGCGCTGTCATCGCGGGGGATCAACCAGCCGTTCTCGCCATGCCGGACGATCTCGTTGACCACCGGAATGTCGCTGCTGATCAGAGGCGTCCCACAGGCCATGGCCTCCAGCAGGGGCAGCCCAAAGCCCTCGTAGCGCGAGGGCAGCACATAGACGTCACAGTCCCGCAGCAGCGCCACCTTTTCCTCCTCCGAAACCTGGCCCACAAAGTAGAGCCGGTCCATCACGCCCAGGCTCTCCGCCTGGAGCCGCAGGCGGGCGATACCGGCAGGATTGTGCGAGACGAAAACAAAACTGGCCTGGGGATAGCGCTCCAGCACTTCGGGCATGGCCTGCACCAGCAGGTCCGGGCCCTTGCGCCGGGTAATCTGACCAATGTAGAGGATCAAAGGCCGGCTGAAGGACTGCTCCGGCGGTCGCTGGGGGAATTGGCTCAACGACTCCGCCTCGATCCAGAGGGGCACGACGCGCATGCGCTCGGCCGGCATGCCCATACGCACCAGGACGTCGGCCTCGTGCTGCGAGCAGGGCAGGTACAGGTCGGCCTGGGTCAAAGGCCAGTGCAGCATATAGTTGCGCAGGTGGCTGCGCAGCCGGCCATCCTGGAGGAGGCGGCGCAGCAGGCTAGAGCGGTCATAGATCAGTTGCTCATAGCGGGGGGACTCGTCATAGGGCGATTCGCGGTCCCGCACCAAAAAGGCATCGTGGAAGGGCCCCAGCCAGGTATAGACCAGGGGGACTCGCCAACGCCGCAGCAGACGCACGGCGGAGAAGGCCAGGACGTTGCGGGGATGCAGAATGTGGGCCACGTCGGGCTTGATCTCGGCGGCCATGGCCCGATGCAGCGCGCGGGCCGGCCAAAAGCGCGGCGGGAGCCGCCGCACCCGGATGCCGGCAATCTCTTCCTCCCGGGCCGCGAAATGGGGGGAGGCCGGATCGTGATAGCCGTAAGCGACGACGTTGTGGCCCTGCTGCAGCAGCCGCTCGCCCAACACCCGCTCCGGCCACTGCTCAAAAGTCCGCGTCACACAGCCCAGACCAAAAATCGCGATATGCATGCCCGATCTCCAATTGTGCCGTCCGCATTGTACTACAGCCCCATCCCGCGTGCAACTCGCAATAGCTGACGCCCAGCTGACGCTTCCTTCTTGCCAAACGGGCGCAGAAAGCGTATAATAGAAGGGTCAAGATACGGACAAGACCCCCTCTGGGGAGGATATAACATGCCTAAATGGTGGGAACTGCCAGAAGGCTGGCTCTCGTTATTATTGATTCTCTTGCTGCTGCTGACCGTGGCGGGCTCTTTGCAGAATGGGCGCTGGGTCATCTCCCTGCGCCTGGCCCTGAGCGCCATGCTGCCCGCAACGGCCCTAGTCGGCGTGCTGGCCGGCTTTGTATTGGCCCGGCTGCGTTGGCTCCCCCGTTGGCTGGCCCACTCCCTGGGCCTCGCCGGCGGGCTGGCCTGGATCATAGAACTCAGCAGCGGCCTGCAGAACGTGCACATCACCGGCAGCAGCCAGATCGTCTACTACCTCCATCCCAACCTAGACACCTGGCGGGATCGGGCCATCGAACTGCTCATCCGCGTCATCATTCTGGGCCGCAACTTTTTCCAAGGCGAATATGGCGACGATATTACCCTCTTTATCATCGTCCTGGCCCTGATCTGCTGGGTCGTAGCCTTTTTGAGCGCCTGGTTTGCCTTTCGCTCGCACTGGCCCTGGATGAGCATTGGCCTGCCCGGACTAGTGCTGCTGTTGAACCTGGTCTACGGGCCCGACGTTTCCCCCCGTTACTTCCAATACTTTGCCCTCCTCAGCCTGATCTTTTTGGTCTATTATCTCTGGAAGCGACAGGAACAGGAATGGCAGCGCGAGAATGTACACTATCCCCGCGAAATGTCCGGCCGGATTTTTTGGGTCGGGGTCGCCCTCAGCCTCGTCCTGGTGCTCGGCAGCGCCCTGTTGCCCACCAGCACTGGCAGTGCCGAAACGGCTTCCTTCTGGGATCGATTCCTGGAACCGTGGCGGGAGGTCCGGGGCACCTGGGAGCGACTCTTTAGCGAGGTGGGCACCATCGGCGAAGGACGGATTGGGGCCTATAGCTCCAGCTTTGAACTGGCCGGCGGGCGGGTCACGCCCGAGGGCTATGCCATGCTCGTCCTAACCGATCGCAACGAATATCTGCGCGGCATTGTCTTTGATCAATACGATGGCCGCGGCTGGCTCAACACGGCTGAAAACGGACCGAGCTGGACGCTGCCACCCGGCCAGATCCTCAATCCCGACGTACTCAAGCGGGTTCGCGTCGACCATACCATCGTCCCCCTGCTGCAGGGCGGCAACATGATCTTTGCCATCGCCGAGCCGATGAGTATGACCCTGCCGGCCACCGTCGAGTTGGGCAGCCCGGTGGAAGAGGCCGGCTTTGCCGATATTGTCAGCATCCGCAGCCGCCAGGCCCTCCAGGAAAACCGCCCCTATAAGGTGAGTTCTTGGTTCACGACCGTGGACAAGGCCTCGCTGCGGCGGTCCGAACTCGACTATCCCGATTGGGTCCTCCGGCGCTACTTGGCGCTGCCACAAATCCCCAGCCGGATCCGCGAGCTGGCCGACAGGATCGTCGCCACCCACATGGTCGATGATCCCACGGACGATCTACTCTGGGAGCAGAGCTTGCCGGACAACAGCGGTCTGGAGGAGTTGCGCATCCGGCGGGACTCGGACGAGGGCCCTGTCGTCGCCGTGATCCAGAAAAGGGGTCAGGAAATCCTCTCGGTCTATCCCAGCGGCGGACTGGTGCAGTTGGGCCTGGTCAACCCCTATGACGCCGCCGAAGCCATCCAGACCTATCTGCGTACCGAACTGACCTACCGCGAGAGTATCACCGCCCCCCCAGAGGGCCGCGACGCCGTCGACTATTTCCTCTTTGACAGCCAGGCCGGCTACTGCGATTATTTTGGCTCGGCAATGACCGTGCTGCTGCGGACCCAGGGCATTGCCGCCCGGCTGGTTCGCGGCTATGCCTCCGGCGAATACGACAGCGAACTCGACGCCTACATCGTGCCCGTCGCCGCCGCCCATACCTGGACCGAGGTCTATTTTAACAACTATGGCTGGCAGCGCTTTGAGCCCACCCCGGCCGACTATACCTCGCTGCCCTCCCGCCGGGAACGGCCCCCCAGCTCGGGGGATGCTCCCCCGCGCACGCCCAACATCGAAATGGACGACGAGCCCTTTGACCCCGAGGACCGCCTCGAGGACATCGACATCCCCCTGGACGGCGAGATTGACATCGAGGAAGCGGAGCCCATCCTCACCCGGCCCGGCGTAATAGCACCTATGACGATCCTGCTCCTAGTGCTGGTCGGTCTGGGGGTCCTATTGCTGTGGGCCGGTCGCGGGCTGCGCCGGCTCAACCCGGTCGCGGTGGTCTATGAGCGCATGTGCCGCTGGGCCACCCTGGTCGGGCTGGGTCCGCAAAGACAGTCCACCCCCTATGAATACGCCTGGCAACTGGCCGATGCCCTCCCAGAACAGCGCCCCGCCATCGCCCTGATCACCACCCAGTACGTGAAGGAGCGCTTTGGACAGACCCATACATCGGTCAAGGAGATTGTCCAGGTCCAACAGGCCTGGCAGAAACTGCGTTGGCCACTCTGGGGCTATGTACTGCAGAGACTGCAGCGCAAAACAACCCAGGTGGAGGAGAGCGTGGAATGAAAGACACCACCCCCTTGGATGGCGACCTCTTAAAAGACGTACCCTTGCCCCGCTCGCTGCGGGAAATTATGGTCGAAACCGACCGCAAGGTAGCCAGTGGCGAATTGGAGGCCTATACCCCCCTGCCCACCGGTTTTCGCGAATTGGACGACATTATCAGCGGAGGCTTCAAGCAGGGCGAGCTCGTCCTGCTGGGCGGAGCCCAGGGCATGGGCAAAACTATCTGGTGCCTCCAAGTTGGACGCAACATCGCCGCCTATACCCCGGCCGTTGTCCTGTACCTCTCTTATGAGCATGACGAAGAGCACATGCTCAGCCGGCTCATCTGTATGGAGAGCATCGATCCGACCAAGGACGGCATGCAGCGGGGCATCCGTCTGCGAGACCTGCATCGGACCATCCTCGATTACCGCCGACAGCATCCCAAGGCGGGTTTCTTTGACGTGCTCAAGTCGATGCCCAACGCCAACCAGGTCTTTGAAAAGGTCCAACTCTACCTGCACAAACTTTATCTGCTCAAGGCCAGCCCCCAAAAGACCACCCTGCCGGTGATCGAGGCCATGGTGCAAAAATTCCAGGAGGAGAATCCTGGCGTTCCCGTCCTGGTCGTGGTGGACTATTTGCAAAAGATCGCCCTGCCCTATCGCACCGAGAACGAGGCCGAAAAGGTCACCATCATCGTGGAAGGGCTCAAGAACATTGCCCTGGACCTGGGCACGGTCGTCATCGCCATTGTGGCCTCTGACCGCGAGGGGCTCAAGGCCAAGCGCCTGCACCTGCGCCATCTGCGTGGCAGCTCGGCCCTGGACTATGAGTGCGACATTGCCCTGATCATTAACCAAAAATGGAAAATTGTGGCCAAAAAGCACATCACCTTCAACATGCAGGAAGCGGAGCGCTGGAAAAGTTGGGTCGTGTTCAGCGTGGAGAAAAATCGCGCCGGCCGGGCCGAAGTGGACCTCGAGTTCGAACTGCTCTCGCAGTATTTCTGCTTCAACCCCCACGGCGGCTATGTGGAACAGACCCTCATCGACGAAAAGGTCATTGACGAGTAACCCAAAAGAACGCGTTCCCCGATGAACCCGGCAGGGCAAAGGCGGCTACTGCATACGCCAGCGCAAATAGGCCTCGACAAAGTCATCCAGGTCGCCGTCCAGCACGGCCGTGGTATTGCTGGTTTCATAGCCGGTGCGCAGGTCCTTGACCATACTGTAGGGATGCAGCACGTAGGAACGAATTTGATTGCCCCAGCCGGCCGAGATGTGCTCTCCTTTGACCCGGTCCAGTTCCTCCTCCTGCTTGTGCAGTTCCAACTCGTACAAGCGCGAGCGTAATACCCGCATGGCGATCTCTTTGTTGCGCAGTTGCGAGCGTTCATTCTGGCAGACGGCCACTATTCCTGTCGGCAGATGGGTAATGCGCACGGCGCTGTCGGTGGTATTGACCCCCTGCCCCCCATGCCCCTGGGCCCGAAATACATCAATGCGTATATCCTCGGCCAAGATTTCGATCTCGATCTCGTCGTCCAGCACGGGAACGACCTCCACCAGGGCAAAGGAGGTGTGCCGACGATGGGCGGCGTCAAAGGGGGAAAGCCGCACCAGGCGGTGTACGCCCGCCTCGGCCCGGGCATAGCCATAGGCGTACTCCCCAACCAACTCGATCGTCACCGTCTTGATGCCCGCTTCCTCCCCATGCAACATCTCGATGATCTCGGCCTTGAAATCACGCTGCTCGGCCCAACGCAGGTACATACGCAGCAACATCTCGGTCCAGTCCTGCGCTTCGGTGCCACCGGCACCGGCGTGGATGGAAAGCAGGGCATCGTGGTCGTCGTAGCGACCGCCCATCATGAGCCGGAACTCCAACCGCTCCACCGCCCGCAGCAATTGCCGCGCCTCCCTTTCTATCTCGGCCACCATGGACTGCTCCTCGTCCAGTTCGGCCAGTTCGAGCAACTCTTGGAGTTCGGCGCGCTGTCGCTCCAGGGAGTGCCAATGGTCAAGCTGTTCCCGCAAGCGGGTCAGGCGGCGCATATCCTCCTGGGCCTGCTGGGGCTCTTGCCAGAAATCTGGGCCCAGCGAACGCTGTTCCAGTTGGGCGAACTCTTCTTCCTTGCCCGGCAGGTCAAAGATGCCTCCGGATCATTTCCAGGCGAGGCTGCAGTTCCTCCAATAAAACCTGCACTTCCGACATACCCACCTCCAAATTCACGCAGCCGTTCGAAAAGCGGCTGGGCCGAACTTTCCGGGTTATATATTGCGCAGCAGGTTCGGACCCGACTCTTCCAACATCGATTCCACGCGCGCCACGACCATATCAATGGCAATGGTGTTAAAGCCGCCTTCGGGGATAATGACGTCGGCATAACGCTTGCTCGGCTCGACGAACTCTAGATGCATTGGCCGCACCGTGCCCAGATACTGCTGGATCACCGACTGCAGGCTGCGGCCCCGCTCGGCCATGTCCCGCTGCAAGCGGCGAATAAAACGAATGTCGGGATCTGTGTCCACATAGATCTTGATATCCATCATCTCGCGCAAGAGCTTGTCCGCAAAGATCAGGATCCCTTCCACCAGGATGACCCGGTGCGGCCGGATACAATGGGTCTCGGCCCGACGGGTATGGCTCGTAAAATCATAGATCGGGACAGCCACCGACTGATTGGCCGCAAGCTGCTGCAGGTGGTCGATCAGCAGTTCGTTCTCCAGAGCATCGGGATGGTCAAAGTTGACCCGGGCCCGCTCCTCAAAGGGCAGGTGCGACAGATCCCGGTAATAGGCATCGTGCTGGATATAGGCGATGCGTTCCGCCCCCACCCGCTCCAGGATGGCGTTGGACACTGTCGTTTTGCCCGAGCCGCTGCCCCCGGCCACTCCTACAATCACTGGTTTCATCCGGCTCCTCCTGCTACCCAGCACTCCGACCAGGGACGTTAATTGGCACACAATGAAAAGGCAGGCGTATAACCGATCAATTCCCCTGGCTGCCCGCATTGTACTATATCCCGGCGCAAGACGCAAACAGGGGCAACTTTGCAACAAGATTGACAGTAAGCCCGATTCCATATAGAATGCCGACAGGCATCTATCGGACGAATCTGTCCTGGAGCCAAGCCATGCCGGACCCCGTGCTGGGTGTCATCGTTGTCAGCTACAACACCGCTGACCTGCTGCGAGACTGCCTGCTCTCACTGCAGCGCTGCTCCCTGCCCCTGCATATTGTGGTCGTGGACAATGCCTCCTCCGACGGCAGCGCCGCCATGGTGCGGAGCAATTTTCCTCTCGTCAGGGTGATCGCCAACACCGAGAACCGGGGGTTTGCCGCGGCCACGAACCAGGGTCTGCGGGCCCTGCCCGCCGGCACGGACTATGCCCTACTGCTCAATCCCGACAGCACCGTCCGCCCCGGCGCGCTGGAGACACTAGTCGACTTTATGCAGAGACATCCCCGCGTCGGCGCGGCCGGCCCTCGCCTGCTCAACCCGGACGGCTCCTTACAGGAGAACGCCTTTACCTTCCCCACCCTGCTCATGGGCTTTTTGGATTTCTTTCCCCTGCACGGTCGGATCTACCATTCCCGCCTGAACGGGCGCTACTACCCGCAAATGCGCGGGCAGCGGCCCTTTCCCATCGACCATCCCCTGGGGGCCTGCCTGCTGCTGCGCAGTTCGGCGCTGGACCAGGTGGGGCTCTTGGACGAGGGCTATTTCATCTATGTGGAGGAGGTGGACCTCTGCTATCGGCTCAAGCAGGCCGGCTGGCAGGTCTATCACGTACCGGGTGCCCAGGTGGTACACCACGGCGGGCAGAGCACCCGCCAGATACCCAACCGCATGTTCATCGAACTGCACCGCAGCCGCTGGCGCTTTTTCCGGCGCTACTACTCGCCGGCCTTTTGCTGGGCCCATCGCCTGATCACCCACCTGGGGCTGGCCCGCCGGGCCTGGCAGGATCGGCGGGCACTGCAGCGGGGCCAACTAGGAGCCGCGGCACTGGCCGAACGCCTAGCCGCCTACCAGCAGGTGCACGATCTGGGACGGAAAAAGGAGGAATGTAAGGAGCAAGGCCCATGGGACTGAGTGTGGCCATTCCGGCCAAGAACGAGGAGCGCTACATCGCCGGCTGCCTCGACAGCGTGAGCGGACTGGCCGACGAAATCGTGGTCGCGCTAGCTCCAGACAGCAGCGACCGCACAGCCGAGATCTGTCAGCAGCGGGGCGCCCGCATCGAATGGGTGACCTTTGTCTCCTTTGCCCAGCTACGCAACGACTGCCTGGCCCTCTGCCGCCAGCCGTGGGTGTTCTTTCTGGACGCCGACGAAGTAGCTCAACCCGAGCTGTGCCGGGAGATCACCACCGCCATCCAGCAAGCCCCCGACCCTGCGGACAGCGAGGCCTTTGTGGGCTATTGGATTCCCCGCTACAATTATTTCTTTGGCCGGCGGGTCGGTCACGGCGGCTGGTATCCCGACCACCAACTGCGCCTGCTCTGGCGGGAGCGGGCCCACTATCCGGAGCACCAGCGCGTGCACGAGGTAGTCCAGCTACAGGGCCAAGCGGGCTATTTGCAGGAGCACTTTTGGCACTATAACATCGACACCCTGGAAGAGTTCCAGCGCAAGCAGCGGCGTTATGCCCGGCTGGAGGCCGAGATGTTCCTGCAGCAGGGCCAGCGCGCTCGTCCGCACAGCCTGCTGACGCAGCCCTGGAAGGAATTCTACCGGCGTTACATCCAACTACAGGGTTGGCGGGATGGACCCTTGGGCCTATTTCTCTGCGCGGCCATGGGATACTATCGCCTGCACACCGTGCGGCACTTGCTGCAGAAGCAGCAAGAATGGCCTTCCGCTTGACCCCCACTCAAACTTTTCCCCGCAAGCCCGTCCGCAGAATCCGCCCATAGACCTGCATACGCTGCGCTCGCAGCGCCCGCCTGTGGCCCAGCAGCCACTTGCCGGCCTCCAGCAGCCACTGCCAAGCGTACATAGTCAACAGAAAGCCACGCAACAGACCGGCCCAGGCCGGCCCAAAGCGCAGCCGGGCATAGCGCAGCTTGCTCCGTTCGAAATAGAGCTGCCGCTGCAGGGGCACCTGTTCACTGGAACGGCCTTCGTAGTGGACGACCTCGACCTGCGGCAGGTAGACCACCCGCCAGCCGGCCTGCTGGATCCTTTGACACCATTCAAGCTCCTCAAAGTACAGAAAAAATCCCTCGTCCAGCGACCCGACCTGTCTCAGCGCCTCCGTCCGCAGCAGCAGGCAGGCCCCCACCAGCCAGTCCACCTCCTGGGGGATTTCGGACGGACGATCCTCCAAACGGTAGTGCCGGACCCAGGGGTTGCGCGGCCAGAGTCGCTCCAGGGGAGTGCTTTCCCAAAAGAGGGTGCCCGGGCGGGGAAAGCGCCGCCGCGAGGACTGCGGCCGGCCATCCGGATAGCGCAGTTGCGGCCCGACCAACCCCACCTGGGGGTGTGCCGCCAGGTAGGAGCGCATGGTGGCAATAGCCCCGGGCGGCACCTCCACATCGGGGTTGAGCAAGAGCACGTAGGGGGGACAAGCATCCTCTCCCACAGCCCCCCCAGAGAGCGGCGTCCCGATCTCCGCCGACCGAGGCGGGGTAAATAGCCCCAATTCCGCCAGGCCGGCGTTACTGCCGCCGGCAAACCCCCGATTTTCCTCCAGGGCCAGCACCTGCACCTCGGGGAATGTTTGGCGCACCATCGCCGCACTGCCGTCGCAGGAAGCATTGTCCACAACCAGCAGGCGAGCGGACAGACCGGCACCAGCCAGCGAGGCCTGCACGGAGCGCAGGCAGCCGGCCAAGAGCTCACGGACGTTCCAACTGACGACGAGCACGGCCAGGTCGGGCACAGAGCAGCACTCCACCGGGAGCGGAAGCAAAAGCGGCGCGGACCGCATGCCGGCCGCGCCTCTTTCGCTGTCCTGACATAAAGCAGTCCCTTTGAGGCCTGCTTGACGCCAGGCGAGACTAGTCCTCAATCTCGGATGGTTCCACCTTGGCCTCAGGCGCGACGGTCGGGGACACCTCCCCCACAGCCGTTGGGCCCTCGGGCATCACGATCCACAGCACGATATAAATCAAGATGCCAGGGCCGCCCATCAAGGCCAAGATCACGAAAATCAACCGCACCAGGGTCGGATCGATAGCAAAGTACTCGGCCAATCCGGCACAAACGCCGGCAATCATCTGCTCCCTGCTCGAACGATACAGACGCTTATTCTCCACGAGAATCCTCCTTTGCGCATTCTGCCGGGGTGGCGCGACCGTTCCCGGCACCCCGAATACACGTCTCTAGGATTAAACGTGCAACAAGCGGATATTGTTTAAGGATCAGGCGGCCCAAACGTTCTTTATATAGTTTGGAATGTCCACCGACTCTCGCGGCCCGACCATGATCTCCCAGTCCGGCAGCGCATCCTCAACCTCGCCCAGCAGGGTCGAGACGTAGCCCGGCAGGACCAGTTTCTTGTGGGCGACCTTGGAAGCGACGTCGTACTGCTTGACGGCCTTGGCGATGCGCTCGGCATCAAACTTGCCCGCGGCCCAGGCCGTGAGCACGCTCATGCCCTCGGCCTCGGTGATGAGCAGCCAGCCCGGCCGGCCGCTACCCTCGATCTCGCCGGCCACGCTAAAGTAGGTCAGCGAAAAGTTGGTGGTCACCATCAGGCAAGAGTTCTCGTCGGGCGTGCCAATCTCGTACAGGCCCGGGCTGACCTGGATCGGTTTCTGCGGGTCGGTATAGATGTTCAGCCGCAGGGTCAGCAGCGGATAGACAATGGCCGGCGAAAAGTGGTCCAGCACCACCAGGCTGGCGTACTTGGCCACGTGCTCGACGCCGATGAGCGACTCCTCGACCTCGTCCTCGGCGCCCTCCGCGGGGAAGGTAATGACGGGATAGCCCAGGGCGCGGAGATTCTTTTTCAGGGCCAGCCGGCGCAGGTGGGTCAGCATGTGCAGCGAGCCCAACATATCCCGCGCCCCCGGATCCAGGACCATATCCTCGACCCCGGCGCCCTTGATCTTTTCGGTCAGCGCGGCCAGAGTATCCAGGTCGTCGGCCCGAACGGCCAGCGGCACGCCGGCCTCTTTGGCCAGAGCCGCCATTTCCTCCCAATTGTCCACCGTGGCGGCATAGAGCAAGGGCTGCTTGCCGCCCTCTTGCTCCAGGGCTGCCCGCAGGGCCTCGGGGCTCTCGCCCATCAGGATAAGCGGCTTCTCGGTCAGTCCGCGGACCAGCCGCACGCATTGGGCAAAGGTCCCGGCGTCCCCGGAGGCATTCTCCACGGCCACACCGTTGAGCTGCAGGATCAAGCCGACGCGCTCGACCGTATAGTCCATCGCCGCCTTGACCTTGGCCTCGACCTCAGCGGCGTCCTCGTTATCCTTGACCCGCAAAAAGAGGCCGCTCTCGTGGAAAAAGGTCTTTTCGTGGCGGAACATGACCGTCTCGTTGCCCACCTCAACCTTGTACTCGTCCTCGCCCAACGCGACCAGGCGGATGGGCGGCGCGGCCGCGGCGGCCAAAGTCTCCCGGGCCTCGTCCGAGACGTAGGGACAGGAGTCGAGTTCGGCCTGCTTGCTGGCCAGCTTCATGGCAAAGGCCAGACAAGTGGGGAAGCCACATTCCTTGCAGTTTGTCTTGGGCAGCAATTTATAGATCTGCAAACCAGTCAATGCCATGGCTAGGCCTCCTTTTCCATCAATTGATCAATCGTCCGGACTGTCCGCTGGATGGACTCGGGGTGCCGCAGCAACAGGATATCCGCACCGGCGAGCAGAAGGGACATGGCCGTGTGCAGTTCCCAAGTGATGGCCCGTTGGCGGAAATCGCCCCAGGCCTCGGGGACACCCTCGTCCACCTTGGACTCTTTCTGGCGCCAGGATTCATAGCCGGCGATGCAGATAAAGGGCAGCATGGTCATGCGATCCCCGGTCAGCGCGGCGATGCGCAGCCGCTCCATCACCGAGTAGGTATACTCCAGACCATAGCCCAGGCCGCCCGTGGTAGGATCGATGAGAATGTTCTCCAGCGGCAATCCCATATCGCTGATCAGGATATTCAACTGCTTGGCCAGGTTCACATCAATAGGAGAGCAAGCGATCACCAGGTGGCCATAGCCCATAGCGGCGGCAGCGATGGTGCGGTAGTTCTTGTCCTCGCACAGGCCCAGGACCAGGCGCTCGCCGGCGGCTGCCTCAGCCACCGCCGAGAGCACCGCGTTGTCAGCCTCCGGCTGCCCGGGGCCCAACACGATCAGGGGAACCTCCACCCCGGCCAGGACAGCCTTGACCGTCTCCGCCGCCTCTTGCGGGGAACGGCCATCCCCATCGGGATTCGTGCTTTCCAGGTTCAGGCAGACCAACTCGGCCCCCAACTCCACGCCCTTGGCCGCCCAGGCCACCGGGTCATCCAGCACATCCCCCCAGTCTTCCATCAGCAGAGGGGACCAATCCTCCGGACGTTTGTCCAACACTTCGACGGCGACCACCGGGCGACGGGGCATCGCTCCCTCGTAGTGAAGGAAGGGCAGGGTGCCTTCCCCCCCCACCGTGACCGTACGTCCACGGGTACCGCCTTGTTCCGGCGTTGCGCCCAACGTCACCTCGATCACACTCGTCGACCAGGATTCTTTGGGGATTTCGACTGGCATAACATTGCCCTCCTTATTCTATGCTCAACTAATGCCATTTATTCCTTGGGTCGCTCCCATAACCAGGGCCGGCCCCACATCGCATCAATTACGTCGGTCGTAGAGACGATACCAAGAGGGACCTTGACCTCGCCATCCTCGCGGACCACCAAGAGCCGGTGCACCCGGTTCTCCAACATGAGCGCCACCGCCGCCGACAGTGGGGTGTCCGGCGTTACGCTAAAGACGGCCCGGCTCATCACGTGCTCCGCTTGCAGCGCATAGAGATCCTGCCCAAACGCGCCCAGCAGGTCCATGTGGGACACAACGCCCTGGGCCTCATCGCGCTCATTGACCACCACCAGGGCATGTACGTCGGTGGCGTTCATAATGCGGGCCACTTCTTTCAAGGCGGTATCGGGAGCACAGGTAATGACGCCCCGGTGCATCACCTCGCGCACGGTAGTCTTGTCCAGGTAGCTCATGGCCTTCTCCTTGTTTCGGCTCCTACAAACCTTGTCTATTTTACCCTGAAACTGTGGTTTAGGCAAGTGGGCCCCAAAACCCGCCGGACTCGTGGCCGCACACAAAAAATGCACAAGGCGGCCCCGGCCAAACAGACCGGGGCCACCCAAATCGAGCCAAAACTAAAAGATCGCATCCATCGCCAAAGCCGGGTGTTCCTTTTCCTCCAGATAGCCCAGCAGTTCCTCCACCGTGGTGGCGTAACGCTCGTCGGCGATCTTGTCGATCAGGTCGGGATCGCCCTCACGGATGGCTATCTCTTTGAGCTCATCGGCCATCATCTCTTTGAGGACCGAGGACATCCAGACGATGCGCTTGAACCCGCCGTCGGCAGAGATGAACTTTTTGCTGAGCAGGTAGTACTTGCCCACGCCCATCACGCCGGGGGTCTGCAGTCCGCCGCCGGCCACGCCGGCCAGCGTGGAAAAGGTCATCCCGGCCGGGGTCATGCTGGGATCCTCGCGTGAGACGACCATGACCCCATTGGCCTCGGGGATGAGCATGGCGATACACTCAAAGCAGCCACAGGCGGTCATGGGGTTCTCGATGATCGAGTACATGCTGACCTCTTCCACCGAGCCGTGGGAGGCCTGCTGGACGAACTCGTTGACCCTGTCATAGTAGCCCTTGATCGGGTCCAGGCAGCGGCCCTTCAGGATGGGCTGATTGGGACCGGTGGGGTTGATCTGGAAGGAGGCCTTGCAGTCCAGCCAGTTATAGGCCCCACAGAGGCCCAGCCGTTCCGGCGAGACCACGCAGACGTGGTTGGGCGCAAAGCTCTGGCAGAGGGTGCAGGAGTAAAACTCTTCCACGGCCTCGTCGGTTAGGTCGGCCAGGCGGCGGTTGCGATAGTCGTATGCCTCGCGCGCCTTTTCCAGCCATTCCTCGACCAACTCGGGCTTGGTATAGAGGGTCACCTGGACCTTGTCCACAATGGCCCCAAAGTCGGCGTGGAAGCGGGCGTGCAGGATCTTGCCAAAGTGCTCCAGGTTAAAGCCCTTTTCGTAGGCGGCCTTGGACAGGCGAATCCAGGTAATGTCGCGCTGCCCGATGTGCTGGATGCCCGAAGCGCCGTTGATAAAGTAGTGCATCTGGCGCTCCAGGACCGGCTCAAAGTCGGTCTGCATCTTGCGGCCGGCCACCTCCACGACGATGCCCATGTCCATATAGCCGCCGTCCTCGATCTCTTCAAAACCGGGGCCGACGATCTCGACCTTGCCGTCCTCCACATCCTCCAAATCGACCATGTACAGGTACTCGAAGCAGCGCGCGTTCTTGCCGCCAAACTCGATGCGCATATCGGCCCGACGCACGCGCTCGCCCTCAAAGGCCGAGCCGTAGGGCACCGGGATGGGCACATCGGTGATCTTGAGCTTGACGCCGCGGACCTCGATGGCCTTCTGGACCATCCTTTTGGCCCGTTCGATGTCATCCTTGCCCTCGATGTCGTCAAAGGGCATCGAGATGACGTGCTCGTACTGGGTGATGCCGGTGGGCAGCACCTGGGGAATGATCGTATCGGCGATGGTGGGAAAGCCGTAAGAGATGGCCCCGGCGGCGGTGGCGTACTTGAGGTCGTCTACTTCGCCCAGGGCCAGGACGAAGGCAAAGACGCGGTACTTGTTGTAGAGCAGGATCTCGCGGGCCTGGCCGCCCTTTTTGCCGCCAAAGGTCAGGGCAGAGCGGGTCGCAAACCCCAGCGGATAGATGGCCGAGATGGTATCGGTGCCAAAAGGCACGATGTAGGTATCGTAGCCCATCTCGACGCCTTCCTCGATCAACTGGTGGATGATGCTGCGGCCATTGACGTTGCCGCACAAAAAGACCAGGATATTGCGCTGCTGCAACTGGCGCACGATCTCTACGGCGACCTCGTTGGACTTGGCCGCACCGGCGATGGCGGCAAAGCCGGGCATGCGCCCGTCCACCAACTGGATGCCCCAGGCGCGCAGCTGGATATCGTCGATGGGGCCGTTGGCATAGCCGCTCTCCGCCGGCGCGCTGGTGCCGACCAGCTCGAGGCCGGGGATCTTTTCCGGCTGCTCCCCGCGCACAAAGCGGATCCCCATAATGACCTCCTCGGCCAAAAGGGTAGCGATGCCGCTGTCCAGGGCTTCGCCCAGGTAGGGCAGCCAGGTTTGTTCCTTGGGCAGGGCGTACAGCATACTGCGGGCGTACTGCAGCACCTCGGCCATATCCCCCAGATTTTCTACCTGCATGCCGGTCAGACCAAAGGTCACCGGAAGGTAGTACGCGGTATTGGTAAAGGCCACCGGCGTATCCGGTCCATATTCGGCGATCGCCTGGGCCAGCATACCTTCGGCCTCTTTGACAATGGCATTGGCCCCACGGATCACTGCCGTCGAGATATAACGGGACATTGAATCTCCTCCTTCTAGTTCTATCTGGACCGACTACAGCCCTTTGGTGCTGTAGAGGCTGGCCGGCTCGCCCTTTTCCACCGCTTCCAGGTAGCGCAGCAGCATGCCGTCGCCGCTGGCGCCATAGCGAGTGGGGTCATAGTCGGGCAAACCCAGGGCCTGTCGCTTGGCATCGATATGGGCCAAAGAGCGGGCCACCATTTCCTCGGGTTCCTCGATAAACTCGTACTTGCCACCCAACTGCTCTTCCCACACCTTGCTGATGTACTCGCTTACGACTTCACTGGCCTCTACCGGGCTCTTGCCCCCCATAATGGTATAGACACCGGAGGCGACAAAGTAGCAGCCAATGGAAATAGCCTTCTCGCTCATCCACTCCGGCGCCAGGCCCACCCCCGGGATGTCGCTGATGTCCGTACCCAGGCCACCCTCATTGGCCATCTGGGCCAGGGTGGTGAGGATCCGGCTGTTGTCCACACAGGACCCCAGGTGCAGCACGGGCGGGATGCCCAGGGTCTCGCAGATCTCGCGCAGGCCGGGGCCGGCCAGTTCCATCGCCGCCTCCGGCGCGAGCAGGCCAAACTTGGCCGCGGAGATGGCCCCGCAGCCGGTCTGCACGACCAGGATATCGTTCTTGATGAATTCGCGCGTGACGTAATCGTGGGCTGCGTCGTGGCTGCTGGTGCGCGGGTTGTTGCAGCCAACCACGCCGGCCACGCCGCGCAGTCGCCCGGTCATGATGGCATCGTTCAGCGGACGGAAGGAGCCACGGTAGTAGCCGCCCATCAAGTAGTTGAGGTACTCGTGGGAGAAACCGGCCACCAGCTCGGTCTGGAACTGGGGAATGTGCGTTTTGCCCCGCTTGGGATAGTTGTCGCAGGCCATGCGCACAATCTGTTTGGCAATGTCCAGAGCGCGGTGCTCGTCAAAGCCAATGTGCGTCGCCCCGTGGATGTGGACCTTGGGCGAGGTGGTCACCAGGGAGGTGTGGTAGCGCTCGCACAGGGGGGACAGGGCTTCCATGATGCACTGGATGTCCACCACCATCAATTCGATCGCGCCGGTCATTACGGCCAACTCTTGGCTGAGAAAATTGCCAATCGTGCCCACGCCCTGGCGCATCAGCACCTCGTTGGCCGTGCAGCAGATACCGGCCAGGTTGATGCCCTTGGCGCCCTTGCTCTTGGCGTACTCGATCATCTCGGGATCCATACAGGCCACTGCAATCATCTCGGAAAGGGTCGGCTCGTGGCCGTGGACGATGAGATTGACCTCGTCATCGGAGAGGATGCCTAGGTTGGAGCGGGCGGACAGCGGACTGGGCGTACCAAAGAGGACATCGGTCAGGTCGGTGGCCAGCATGGAGCCGCCCCAGCCATCGGCCAAAGCACAGCGCAGACCGGCCTTGAGCAGGCTCTCGTGATCCTGGTCGTTGCCCACGTGGGTGCGGTGCATGACCTCGACCACCTCGCGGTCAATGCCGCGGGGGACCATCCCCAGGCGGCGCCAGATCTCCTGGCGCGGCTTGGGCGCGCGCTGCACACTGAGAAGTTCACCCGTCTGCTGGCCAAACTGCGACAGGGCCTTGCTGCCGACGTCTTGGGCGATCTCGAGGATCTCGCGCCCCTTGATGGGAACGCCCAGGTACTCGGCCATCAGCAGCAGCTTGCCCTTGTCACGGATGCGATAGTCCGGGGCCTCGCCCTCGGCCACGGCCAACAGGGTCAGGGCCAAGTCGCGCCCGTGGTCCGAGTGGGCCGAAGCGCCGCCGGCGATCATCCGCACCAGGTTGCGGGCCGTCACCGTCTCGATGGTGGCGCCACAAACACCGGTCTGGCCCGGTTTCATCAGGCGGCAGGGGCCCATGTGGCAGTGCTTGCAGCAGCGGCCCACGTGCCCGATGGGGCAAGGTTTCATGTCCTCCGCTCGGCTGAACGCCGTGGACAGCCCCTCTTTTTCAGCCTGCTCCAGCATCTCGCTGACGGCAGGGTCGATACTCTTTATTTTTGCCATGTTTTCACCTCATTCTGCTTGGGTGCAGCTCTGATCAACGGCTAGACAATGATCCACTGGGCAGTGCCTCAATCGCCAATGGGAGTAGGCAGCCTGGGGCTAAATCAAGCGACTGCCTTTCCCAACCCTGGCCTGAGGCCCTAGTACTTGCGAAAGTCGCCCGACATCTCGATATCCAGGGCGTTTGTATCCGTCTCCCGCGGCCGGGCCGTATGCCAAAAGGATCCATCCTCTTTGGAAGCCGGCGGGTCGACACAGTAGATATGCTCCCCGCTCCCGTAACCGGCCTGCTCCAGCGCCTGCTCCAACGCCTCGGCCGAGGTCTCTCCAGGGTCGAAAGAGACGCGGACCTTTTTAAAGGCCGCGCTGGCGTACACCTCTTCGACCCCGGCAATCTGGCCCAGGATTTCCCGAACTTTTAATACATGGTGATCCGCGTACAGATTGGGGACTTTTAACACACTTTCCATTGAGCCAACCTCCTTCTACATCGGTCCTGAAAAATGGACGATTCCAAGCCTGCGGCAATCCTTCCGCCCGCCAAATTGCGGGTACAAAAAAAGCCGACGACCAGGGCATCGCCCCGCGCCGTGGCCCGCTCTCGGACTTGCTGCATGGTCACACCTTTGTGCCTGGGTCATTGATATTCCGCCTGTGGAAAGTAGACACCGCGCGTCATTTTACCACAAAAGCCCTACCGGGGCAAATTGCGCCGATCCGCAAGGCCGTACGGGGGGGCAAAACACTCCGGATTGGGCAGGGCGGGGGCGGGTCCAAAACAACGAACGAACCCTAACTGCCCAGGGGCATTATACCCCAAGAGGAGAATTCGTGCAAGATAGGCTTACTCCCCAAACAAAGCCTCTTCAACCACCTGGCACAGCACGTGCCCCACTAGGATGTGCACCTCCTGCACCCGGGGCGAGAGCACCGCCGGCACCACCAGGGCCAGGTCGCAGAGGGACAACAGGGGGCCGCCATCCCCGCCCAACAGGGCCAGTACCTCCAAATCTCGCTCCCGGGCCGCCTCAACCGCGCGCAGCAGGTTAGGCGAGCGTCCGCTGGTGCTGAGCAAAAAGAGCATATCGCCGGCCCGGCCCAAAGCCTGCACCTGCCGGGCAAAGACCTGGCCAAAGTCCCGGTCGTTGGCCGTGGAGGTCAGGATAGAGGTGTCCGTGGTCAGGGCGATGGCTGGCAGGGCCGGCCGCTCCAATAGCAGCCGGTTGACCAACTCGGCCGCCAGGTGCTGGGCATCGGCGGCGCTGCCGCCATTGCCGCAGAGCAGGATCTTGTTGCCGCGCCGCAGGCACTCGACCCAGCGCTCGGCCAACGCCGCGATCCGCAGGCCCTGCTCGGCCAGCACCCGCTGTTTCAGGGCGATGCTGGACTGAAAACCCTCTTCGATCAAGCGTTGCAAATCCATCAAGACAGGCCTCCTGGTTGATTGCTTGGGCCGATTATAACCCGCCCCGATAGAGACGTCAAACGGAAGGTTCCGAATAAATGACGACTAGGTTCAGCGGTGGTCTGGAGCCGTCGCCGCCCCCAGCACGGACCAGAAAAGCACGGCCATATGGGGAAATTCCAGGTTGAAAAAGTAGTGGTCCAACAGCCCGATGGCCAGTGCTGCCGCGATGCCGGCCAGCAGGGCCAAGCGGTGGCCGGAGGCCAGTTGCGCTGCCGAAGCCTCCACAGCAGCGCGCTCCCCACACAGACGCAGGGCCTGGAAGACGGCCGCCCCCACGCAGAGCAAAAAGACGGCCAACCCCAGCAGCCCCATGTGCTCGACCACCGTCAGGTAGAGGCTAGAGACACCCGTATGCAGATCCACATCCGGAGACTGGCCCAGCCCCACGCCCAGCAGCGGGTAGCGCCGGAGGATCTCGGCGGCGTTGGCATACTCGTCCAGACGCATCTGATTGGCCTGGTCCTCAAAACGGATGCCCTGACGAAAGCGTTCGACCACGGCCCCGCCCTTGCCCAGGCCCACCACCAGCACGGCCAGGGCCAGCCCGCCGACCAGGGCGACCCACCACAGGCGGCGGTAGCGCGCCGCGGCCAAAAAGAGCGCGCCGGCGGCAAATCCTCCCAGAGCGGCCCGCGAATGGGTCAAAAAGAGGCAGAGCAGGAGCAGGCCCAGGATCGCCAGCAGCAGCCAAGGGGGCAGGACCGGCCGGGTCCTCTCCTGGCGGCTGCGCCGAGAGCCGAACAGGTCGCGCCAGGGCCGGCCCAAGAGCAGTTCCCCCGCGGCCACCGCCGCGGCCAGCGCCAGCATGCCGCCAAAGCTGTTGGGGTCCACGCTGGTGCCGATGGCCCGCTCCAGCCCGGTCGGGTCGTCCTCGACATAGCGCAGCACCCGGCCCTCCGTTGGGTAGCCCAGGGGTCCCAGGCGGGTCAAGGCCTCCAGAGCCAGGGAATCGGGTAGCGCATAGAGGGCCAAGCCCAACAGGGACGCCAGACCGGCCGCCAACAGCAGGACGCGCAGAAAACACCGCACGTCCTCGGGCCGACGCAGCACCTGGCGGGCGCCGAAAAAGGTCAGCAGGGCTAACAGCAGCTTGAAATAGTGGTGCAGCAGGCTGGCGTCGAGGCCCCGGCCCCACCCCTGCAGCAGCGAAAAGCAGGTCAGGGCCATAAAGGCCCAGAGCAGCCCATCCGGCCAGGAGAAATGCCAGCGGCGGTCGTCGCGAAGCAGAGGCGGCAATACCCAACCCAGCAGCAGGCCCAACAGGGTTAGCTCCAGAAGGGAGGGCGTTGCCCCCAGCTTGATCGGCAGCACGCCAAAGGGCAGCAGGATGGCGATAGCGCCGGCCAGCCACAGGCCACTGCACGGGTGCAGCGCCGCGGCCAGGGCCAGGACCAGGCCGGACAGCGTGAGCAGAGGCGCCAGCAGGCCGTAGCGTACGACGGACAGGCCGGCGGCGGTGCCCACCAGCAGGATCAGCACCGTCCCCAGCAGCCAGGCCGACCAGGAGCCTGCCTCAATCCGCTGCCAGATCATCCGACGCCGCACCGTCCCTCCTCGGAACGTTCACTAGTACACTGTCAGATAGGTTTTGAGGCACCTGTCATTCTGAACGAGCCGCCGCAGGCGGCGAAGTGAAGAATCTCACGGACAATAACAATAAGCCGCATCTTTTTGCCATCCAGGAGATTCTTCGTCGTCGCAGTTGCTGCACAACTGCTCCTCCTCAGAATGACAGAATTTATCTGACACTGTACTAGGGTTTCGTGGCATAGTAGGCCGCATAGACCCAGGCGCCGCAGGGCACCCGGTCGCCGGGCTGCAGCTCGCCGCTGGTCCTGCGCTGGCCGTCGTACTCGATGACAAAGCTGATGACCTGTCCCGGCGCGCCCAGGTCGTCAATGTCCACACCCGGCGGCATGTCCTCCTGGGTCTGTGGGTTGGGATAGCCCCAGGACAGGCCGGCCTCCTGCGCCCGCTGTTGGGCCTGGCTCAGGGGCACCCGCAGCAACTCGGGCAGCACGGCCTCCTCGCCAATGCTCACATAGAGGGTGATGGTGATGCCCTGGATTTCCTGGATGCCGCCGCGGGGTTCCTGCCGCACCACCTGGTCGAGCGGCTCGCCGGCACAGCCAACACCCTCCTTCTGCACTCGAAAGCCGGCCTGCTCCAGGGTCAGGCGCGCCCCGGCAAAGCTCATGTCCACCACTCGGGGGATCCGAGCCAGGCCGGGCTCGCTGCACAGGGTCACCGTCACCACGGTGCCCTGCGGCATGTACTCCCCATAGGGCGGGTCCTGGTCGACGACGTGGCCGGGCTCGCTGTAGGGATCAAAGCGGGCTTTGCCCTCCTGGTAGATGAACCCCATTTCCTCCAGCTTGGCGCGGGCCTCGGCCGGCAGCATGCCGGTCAGGTCGGGCACAGGCAGTTCGGGCGGAGCAGTGGGCTCGACGGTGGCTGTGGGCTGCGGTGTGGGTTGAGTGGGGCCATTTCCGTTGCCGTTGGAGGGCCAGATCTGCGGCACCAGTCGTGTCAGGCCATAGATGCCGCCCGCAATGACCAGCAGCAGGACAAACACCAGGGGATAGTTCAAACCGCGCCGCTTTTGTTCGGGCGGTGGAACGCGCCGGGGGACCGCCGCCGGGGCCTGCACCCGCGCGGGGGCCGGTCTCGGAGAGACCGCACCGGGCTGGGGAATCAGGCCGGTCATCTCGGATCCGGCCAGTCGGTAGTATTCCAGAGCCATGCGCATATCCCGGGCGCTGTCAAAGCGGGCGCGGGGGTCCTTGGCCAGGGCTCGCAGCACAATGCCCTCCACGTTTGGGGGCAGCGCGGGGTTGAGCCGACGGGGCGGCAGCGGTTCCGCCTCCACGTGCTGCAGGGCAATACTGACCGGCGAATCCCCCTCAAAGGGCTGTCGCCCCGTGAGCATTTCGTACAGCACAACGCCCAGAGAATAGAGGTCCGATTGGGGGTGCACGTCTACACCCCGGGCCTGCTCCGGGCTGATGTACTTGACCGTACCCATCGCCAGCCGCTCGGCCGTCGTCTCGGGGTCCAGGATGCTCTGGGCAATGCCAAAATCGGTCACCTTGACCACGTCGGCATCCTCCCGCAGCAGGATGTTCTGCGGCTTGATGTCCCGGTGGATAATGCCCTGGCGGTGGGCATACTCGAGCGCCGCGCAGACCGACTCGGCGATGCGCAGGGCCATGTCCACCGGCAGGGGGGCGCGATCGCGGATCACCTGCTTGAGGGTCGGCCCCTGGATGTACTCCATCACAAAGTAGTGCTGATCCCCCTCCTGGCCAACGTCATAGACGGAGACAATATTAGGATGGGTCAGATTGGCCGCAGCGCGGGCCTCACGCTGAAAGCGTTTGACAAAGGTCTCGCTGCTGCTGTATTCGGGGCGCAGCACCTTGATGGCCACCGGCCGGCCCAGTATCCGGTCACGAGCCCGGTAGACCAGGGCCATGCCCCCCTGACCGGCGACCGACTCGAGTTCGTATCGATTTCCCAGGACCTGTCCGTCCATGCCCCTATCCTTTTTCCTATCGGAGGTGTCGACAAGCTTTCCAAAGCCGCTTAATGTCAAGACCTGTAAAGAACTAATGTGCCCTTTGTGGTTGAAATCCTTGTTATTTGGGCAAGAATACGGTGGTAAGGTACTAAGGAAACCGTACTCGGGGCGGGCGGCTCTGTCCTACCCACATTGCCCAATCGTACGTATTGTACTACATGCGGCCCTGTCATGCAAGAAATTTGGCCAATTGCCAAATCGTCCATTTCCGGCTATAATTTGCTTGAATGATCCGATATCCAGGGAGGAGGACGATGAGTGAAACTGAGCAGCAGCAAGAATTAGCCCAGCAGATCGAGCAAGCCGAAAGTTTTTATACCCGCCTGCGCCAGCGGGTGGATTACTGGCTGATGGAGAAACGACTGCCGCAGTCGGTACGGGACTATGTCCTGCTCGTCCCCGACTTTTTCACCCTCATGATCCGGCTGCTGCGGGATCCGCGCATCGACCGCTCGCTAAAGCTGCAGATCGGGGCCGCAGTCCTCTACGTCATCTCGCCGCTGGACCTGGTGCCCGACTTTATTCCCGGGGCTGGCCTGATCGACGACCTGGCCGCCATCGCCTTTACCCTGCTGCGCCTGCTCGACCTGATGGGCCAGGGCGGCGAGGATATCCTGCGCGAGCACTGGTCAGGCTCGGAGGATGTGCTGGAACAACTGCAAAAGGCGGCCGCCGGCGCCGAAAATATCCTGGGTTCCCGGGTGTTCTCCCTGCTGCGCGGCCGTTTCGGTCAGCGCGGCGCCGGGGGGGGCGGGGGTGCCTGAAGAGTAGGGGCAGCCCTTGTGGCTGCCCGGTCGGATAGAGGGCAACCACATCCCCAACTTGTTGGGGCGGGCTTGCCCCTACAGGGATGACCCAGACGGGGCTATTTTCAGACCACCAGCAAAAGCATGAGGTGTACGATGGAAGAAACGACAACGAGCGTGGAGCGGGGCTGCGCCCAGGCTGCAGTGGTCGCCGCTCTGCTGCTCTGGTTCGTGTTGACCCTGATCGGAGGGACGGTCCTGGTGGGCAATGTCCAACAGGACCCCAATCTGCCCGGCGACCTGGCCACCCTGCTGCCGGCCGCAGCAGCCCTGCTGGCCGCACTGCCCGCGGCCGGCCTGGCCTGGCTGCTCCGCGGACGCGCCGGCTGGGGAGCGACCCTGGCCATCGCGGCCGGCCTGGGCGCGGTCGGCGGCTATCTCATGATCGAGGGAACGGTGCGCGCCGCCCTGCCCGGCCAAGCCAACACCGCCGCCCTGCTGCAACTGCTGCTCCTGGTCGGCTACGTGCTGCTGTTGGCCCGCTGGCTTCCCACCCTGCTGGGCCAAGAGGAACGCTCCGTCGCCCAGGTTCTGGACCTGCACCGCCTGGCTCCCTCCACCCTGCTGCTGGCCCTGGGCCTGGCCGCGCTGCTGACCCTGTTCTGGCCGCGCACCGGCGCCCTGGGAGACCGCCTGACCAGCCTGGAGATCGTCTTTCGTTCCCTGGCCCAGATGACGCCGCAGGTGCTGCTGTTCTGGGGTCTGCTCTTCTATCTGCTGCGGGCCCAGCTCTCCCGCCGTTGGCTGGCCGGCCTGATGACGGTGGTGCTCTACCTGGCCTTCAGCCTGGGGGCGGCCCTGCCCAACGCCGACTGGGGGGCGCTGCTCTGGCCGGCCCTGCTGCTGCCCCTGGCGGTACTGCTCAGCGAACTGCGGGCCCACGAGGGAGGACTGTACCCCCTGTTCCCGCTGGCCTGGGCCTACCGCGCCCTCCCCGCGCTGTTCATGGACCCCCGGGACATGGAGGCCATGGGCATTCCCGAACTCGGCCACATCGGCAGCCTGGTCTTTGCCGCCGTGGGGGCTTTTCTGCTGGGCCTGGCCCTCTGGGGCGGGCGCAAGCTGCTGCAGGTGCTGGAGGCCCGGAGCACGACCGCCATGCGCCTGGCCTTTGCCGGCCTCTTTATGCTGGTCCTGTGCTCGGCCTGGGCGGCTATGTACCTCTCGGTCGGCGCCCCCGGATTCTACGACGACGGCTTTCTCATCATCCTGGAGGAGCGGGCCGATCTCAGCGCGGCCGCCGACATTGCCGACGAGCAGGCCCGCCGGCAGTACGTCTACGAGGCCCTGGTCCAGACGGCCGAGCGCAGCCAGGCCGAGCTGCGCCAGGAGCTGGACGAGCTGGGCCTGCCCTACCGGCCCTATTACCTCATCAACATGATCCGCGTGGACGGGCACCGCTGGATGATGGGCCGCTTTGCGGACCGGCCCGGCGTGGCCCAGGTGATCCTCAACCCCAACGTGCGCGAGTACCCCAACCGCCAGCCCCTCTCCTACGGCTCGGATTACAGCCCTTCCTCCGAGGTCCAGTCCAACCTGCAGGCCATCCACGCCGATCAGGCCTGGGAATTGGGCGTACTGGGGCAGGGTGTCGTCGTGGCCGGGCAGGACACCGGCTACGATTGGACCCACCCGGCCCTGCAGGCCCACTATCGCGGCTGGGACGGCCAGGAGGCCGTGCACGACTATAACTGGCACGACGCCTGGGACGACGCCGCCGTCCCCTTTGACGACGACAACCACGGCACCCACACCATGGGCACCGTGCTGGGCGACGACGGCGGGAACAACCGCCCCGGCGTGGCCCCGGGGGCCCGCTGGATCGGCTGCCGCAACATGCGGCGCGGCTTTGGCAACCCCGGTTCCTACGCCGAGTGCATGGAGTACTTTTTGGCGCCCTATCCCCACGGGGGAGACCCCTTCCGCGACGGCGACGTAAGCTACAGCCCGCAGGTCATCAACAACTCCTGGGGCTGCCCCGACTTTGAGGGCTGTCAGGACGACACCCTGCAGCCGGCAGTGATGGCCCTGCGCGCAGCGGGGATCATGATGGTCGTCAGCGCCGGCAACGACGGGCCGGCCTGCAGCACCGCCGTGGAGCCGCCGGCCCGCTACGACGCCGTCTTTTCCGTGGCGGCGACCGACGACCGCGGCAACCTGACCGGCTTTAGCAGCCGCGGCCCGGTGGGCGATCTGCTCAAGCCCGACATCGCCGCGCCGGGCTCGGGCGTGCGTTCCAGCGTGCCCGGCGGCGGCTATGGCTACGCCGACGGCACCTCCATGGCCGGCCCCCACGTGGTCGGCGTGGTGGCCCTGGTCTGGTCGGCCAACCCCGACCTAGTCGGCGACATTGACGCCACCGAGGCCCTGCTCTGCCGCACGGCGCAAGCCCGTCCGGTGGATAACGCCTGCACCGTCGAGGACATTGAGGAGGCCAACAGCCCGGAGGCCTCCCTGCTGGGCGAGGGGCCCATCTGCGCCTGCGGCGACGCCACCGGCACGCCCAACAACCTCTATGGCTGCGGCTTGATCGACGCCGGGGCGGCGGTGCAGGAAGCGCTGGAGGAAAACACGCCCCTCAACCCTGGCCCAAAAACTCCAGCAACTGCCGCGCCGAGCGCTCCCAACTAAAGCCCCGCGCCCGCTCCAGGCCGGCCGCCCGGAGCGACTGTCGCAGGGCGCCGTCCTCGATTAGGCGGCGCAGGCCGGCCGCGATCCCCGCCACGTCCAGTGGGTCCACCAACACCGCCGCCTCTCCCACGACCTCGGGCAGGGAGGCCGCGTCGCTGGTCAACACGGGGGTGCCGCAGGCCATGGCCTCCAGGGGGGGCAGGCCAAAGCCCTCGTACAAGGAGGGGTAGACCAGGGCCAGGGCCAGGTTCAGCAGGGCGGGGAGGTCCTCGTCGGGGGTAAAGCCGAGAAAGCGCACCCAAGACTGCAGGCTCAACCGTTCTACCGCTGCAAAGGTCTCCTCGTAGAGCCAACCCGGCTTGCCGGCCACGACCAGCGGCAGCCGCAGCGCCTCGGGCAGGGAGGCCAGCGCCTGCAGCAGGCGCGGCAGGTTCTTGCGCGGCTGGATGGTGCCCACGGTAAACAAGAATCGCTCCGGCAGTTCGTAGCGTGCCCGTACCCGTTCCAGTGCGGCGTGGTCCTCCAGGGGCCGAAAGTCCTCCTCCACCCCCAGGTAGAGCACCCGCACCCGCTGCGGGTCGGCCCCCTTGAGCCGGATCAAATCCTGGCGGGTGCACTCTGAATCGGCCAGGACCAGGTCGGCCCGCTCCAGCGCGCGGGAGACGGCGCCGTGCAGGTACCACTCCAGCGAGGGCACGGCGCACTCGGGGTGGACCATAAAGGCCAGGTCGTGCACGGTGAGCACGCGCCGGCCGCCGATCTGGGGCGGCAGGACGAAATCGGGCGAGTAAAAGCAGTCGACGCGCCCGCAGAACAGCTCTACCGGCAGGGGCAGGCGCAGGCGCTGCCAGAGGATGGCCGTCCAGCGGTCGCTCAGGGGCAGCGGGCGCAGGCGCAGGTTTGGATGGCGCCGCCGCAGGGCGGCCAGGTGCCCCAAAAAGGGCGCCGGCCGGCCGGGCCAGCCCCGGGGGTAGAGCAGGGTGTAGCGATTCTCCCGGTCCAGCCGCAGCAGGGCGCCCACCAGGGCCCGGCTGTAGCGGCCGATGCCGGCCCCCTGCCAGACGGCGGCGCTGTAATCAATGGCGACGTGCATGGCGGCCTCCAAGTGGAATCTCTCATACCGTATCCTAACACAAAAGCCGTCCCGGGACAACTGGCGGGAGGGAGAACGTAAGCCCGCTCACTGCTTGCCCGCACCCCCTCTGCTATAATAGGACCATATCCCCCCCGGGGGGATACAGAAAACAATCCTCTCCAGTGGAGGTGTACAATGGCCAAGCAAGAACTGAAAAAGCAAGAACTCACCCTGCCCGTGGAGGGCATGACCTGCGCGAGCTGCGTGGCCCACGTGGAAAAGGCCCTGGGCGCGGTCGAGGGCGTGGACAAGGTGGCCGTGAACCTGGCCACCGAGCGGGCCACCCTGGACTATGATCCCACCCGGGTCAGCCTGTCCCAATTCGTCCGCACCGTGCAGGACAGCGGCTACGACGTCTCCCAGGAGACGGTAGTGCTGCCGGTATCCGGCATGACCTGCGCGAGCTGCGTGGCCCACGTGGAAAAGGCGCTCACCGAGACGCCCGGCGTCCTGGATACAGCGGTCAATTTGGCCACCGAGCGGGCCACCGTCACCTACGTGCCCGGCCTGGTGGACCGGGCCGGCCTGGTGGCGGCGGTGCGGGAGGCCGGCTACGACGTGGTCGATATGGAGGCCGTGGCCGAGGAGGAGGCCGGCGAGGAGGAGCGCAAGATGGACCGCGCCCGCCGGCGCATGCTGCTGGCCTGGGCCTTTACCGCGCCCATCGTGCTCTGGATGCTGCCCGAGATGTTCTGGGGCCTGATGTGGCCCAACGCCGCCGTCTTTAACGCCGGCATGCTGCTGCTGGCCCTGCCGGTGCTCTTTTGGGCCGGCCGGCAGACCTACCGCTCGGCCTGGAGTTCGCTCCGCCACGGCAACGCCAACATGGACGTGCTCATCGCCATGGGCACCCTGTCCTCCCTGCTGACCGGGCCGGTGGCCCTGTGGGGCACACTGACCGGCGGCGAGGCCGCCATCGCCAACTATGCCGGGGTCTCGGGCATGATCATGGCCTTTCACCTGACCGGCCGCTACGTCGAGGCCACGGCCAAGGGCCGCGCCTCCCAGGCCATCCGTCGGCTGTTGGAGCTGGGGGCCAGAACCGCCCACATCCTGGTGGACGGCCGGGAAAAAGAGGTGCCCATCGAGTCGGTGCAGGTGGGCGACGTCATGGTCGTCCGCCCCGGCGAAAAGGTGCCCACCGACGGCATCATTGTCGAGGGGGAGAGCGCCCTGGACGAGTCCATGGTCACCGGCGAGTCCATGCCCGTCAACCGAGGCCCCGGCGAGGAGGTCATTGGCGCCACCGTCAACCAGGACGGGCTGCTCAAGGTGCGGGCGGCGCGTGTCGGCCGGGAGACCTTTTTGGCCCAGGTCATCCAACTGGTCGACGAGGCCCAGGGCAGCAAGGTGCCCATCCAGGCCTTTGCCGACCGCGTCACCGCCATCTTTGTGCCGGTCATTGTGGTCATTGCCGTGCTGACCCTGCTGGCCTGGCTGATCTTTCCCTCGGCCATGGGGGTCGTCGCCGAGCGGGCCGCGGGGGTCCTGCCCTGGGTCAACCCGGAACTGGGGGCGGTCACCCTGGCCATATTCGCCACCGTAGCCGTGCTGGTCATCGCCTGCCCCTGCGCCCTGGGGCTGGCCACGCCCACGGCGCTCATGGTGGGCAGCGGCATCGGAGCGCAGAACGGCATCCTCATCCGCAGCGGCGAGGCCATCCAGACCCTGAAGGACCTGCGGGTGATCGTCTTTGACAAGACCGGCACCCTGACCAAGGGCCGGCCCGAGGTCACCGACCTGGCGCCCCTGGGGGTGGCCGAACGGGAACTGCTGCGCTGGGCCGCCTCGGCCGAGCTGGGCAGCGAGCATCCCCTGGGCCGGGCCGTAGTGGAGCGCGCCCGCGCCGAGGAGCTGGAGCTGAGCGAGCCGGTCGACTTTCAGATCGAGCGCGGCCGGGGCGTGCGGGCACAGGTGGAGGGCCGGCCGGTGCTGGTGGGCAGCCCCCGCTTTATGCAGGAGGCCGGCCTGGACCTCGGCCCCCTCCAGGCCGAGGTGGAACGGCTGGAGGGCGAGGCCAAGACCGTCATGCTGGCCGCCCGAGCCGGCCAACTGCTCGGCGCCATCGCCGTTGCCGACACGCTCAAAGCGGACGCGGTCGCCGCCGTGGGCGAACTGGAGCGCATGGGCCTGCGCACGGTCATGCTGACCGGGGACAACCGCCGCACGGCCGAGGCCATCGCCCGGCAGGTCGGCATCTCGCGGGTCCTGGCCGAGGTGCTGCCCGAGGGCAAGGTGGAGGAGATCCGCCGCCTGCAGCAGGAGGCCAGCCGCGTAGGCATGGTCGGCGACGGCATCAACGACGCCCCGGCCCTGACCCAGGCCGACGTGGGCATCGCCATCGGCAGCGGCACGGACATCGCTATCGAGGCCGCCGACATCACCCTGGTGCGGGGCAACCTTTCCGAGGTGGTCAAGGCGGTGAACCTCTCCCGGGCCACCTTTCGCAAGATCGTGCAGAACCTGTTCTGGGCCTTTTTCTACAACGTCATCATGATCCCCCTGGCCGTGCTGGGCCTGATGCACCCGGTCCTGGCCGAGATCGCCATGGCCACCAGCTCGATCACCGTCGTCAGCAACGCCAACCTGCTGCGGCGGGTCGATATCCGGCCGGGCTACGAGCGGGGGTAAAAAAGCCCGCCCCATTGACAAGGTCCCCGGCATATTCTACAATAGCGCTATGAAAGACCGAGTCGAACGAGCCTGTCTGGCCTATCTGCCCGAATACCTGCTGCGGCAGGCCGCCAAGGGGCCGCTGCCCGGCTGGCAGCAGCGCTTTGCCGCGGTCGTGCTGATCGTGGACATATCGGGCTTTACCCCGCTGGCCGAGGCGCTGGCCCAGGCCGGCCGGCAGGGCGCCGAGGAACTCTCCAGCCTGCTCAACCAGCACTTTTCCCAGATCATCGAACTCTGCCGTCTCTACGGCGGGGACACTGCCCAGTTCAGCGGGGACGCCATGACGGCGCTCTTTATGCCCCTGGATAGCGAAGGGAAGCAACTGGAACCAGCTGGCCGGCGGGCGCTGGCCTGCGCCCAGTCCATCCAGCAGTACGTCGGCCAGACGGCCGTGCTGCACACCACCCAGGGAACCTTTCCCCTGCAGGTCCGCATCGGCCTGGGCGCGGGAGAAACAGTGACCGCCGTGCTCGGCAGCGTCGAGACCGGCCTGCTGCACCTGTTGGCCGGCCCCAGCCGGGCCGCGGCAGTGGAGGCGCTGCTGCGGGCCCGGCCGGGGGAGATTGTACTCGACCGGCAGGTGCAGGCGCTGCTGCCGGCGGAGGTCCCGCTCCAACCGCTGCCGGGCGGCTGTGCCCGGGCACCGGCGGGGGACCCCGCTCCCCCACCCGCGTCTGCGGCCGCAGCCGAGACCCTGGTCCCCCCGGAGCGCCGGCCGGAACTGGCCGCCTTTTTGCCGCCGGTGCTGCTGCGGCGCATCCAGACGGCCGGTCGGGCCTTTGTCGGCGAGCACCGCCGGGTGGTGATCCTCTTTGTCGGTTTCCAGGGACCGGACCTGCAGGCGGGGAGGCAACTGCAATCCTATGTAGCCGCCGTGCAAGCGATCGTGCAGCGTTACGACGGCCGGCTCAACGACGTCGAGGTCGGGGACAAGGGCAGCCTGCTGCTCATCCTTTTCGGCGCCCCCAACGCCCATGAGGACGATGGGGAACGGGCCCTGCACTGCGCCCTGGACCTGCAGGAACGCATCCGGCCAGCCGATTTAGGGGTGGCCTCCCAGCGCATCGGCATCAGCAGCGGCCTTGTTTTCGTCGGGCCCCTGGGAAGCGTGGAGCGCTGGACCTACACCGCCATCGGGGACGAGATGAACCTGGCCTCCCGGCTGATGGAGGGGGCAACCTGGGGCCAGATCGTGGTCAGCGCCCGCCTGCAGCACGCGGTGTCCGGCCGGGGCCAGTTTCGGCCGCTGGGCCGGACCGTGATCAAGGGCAAGCTAGAGGCCGTGCCCACGTTCGAACTCCAGGCTATGGAGAGGGACAACCGCGCCCCGCTCGTCTGGGAGCAGTTGTACCAGGACGAAATGGTGGGCAGGGAACAGGAATGGGCGCAGATCCAAAAGCTGGCCCAGCAGGCCCTGGCGGGAAAAGGGCAGGTGATCTTGCTGGAGGGCGAGGCCGGCGTGGGCAAAAGCCGCCTGGCCGGCAAGGTGGCGCGATGGTGGGCCGGACGCGGGGGGCAGCTCTATAGTGCGGACAGTCTCTCCTACACTATGGGCAGCCCCTACCATCCCTTCCAGCAACTGCTCGCCACAATGTTCGAGCTGGCCCCAGACCGACCGGCGCAGGAACGCGTGCAGCACCTAAAAGCCGCCCTGTCCTTTATGCCGGGGGACCTGTCGGTGCGCCTGCCCCTGCTGGCGGACATTCTGGGGCTGCCCATCCCGGATAACCCCTTTACCGAGCACCTGCAGGGGCCCGAACGAAAGCGCAATCTCTCTGGACTGATCCTGGACATCGTGCGCCACCAGGCCGGCGTCGCGCCCACCCTGCTGCTTTTCGAGGACATCCACTGGATGGACGGACCTTCCCTGGAGCTGCTCCTCTACATCGCCCGCAACATCGCCTCTCATCCCGTCCTCGTACTTCCCATACACCGCCCCCTGGACAAGCCCCAACCCGCTCCCTACCGCCAACTGGCCGGGCTCCCTCACAGCCAGAGCCTGCGCCTGCACGCCCTTTCACCGGCGGGCAGTCAGGCCCTGGCCCGCCTGCGATTGGACCTGCCGGCCCACGTCCGGCTGCCTCCAGAGTTGCTCAAGCTGCTGGAACGAGCCCAGGGCAATCCCTTTTTCATCGAAGAGATACTAAACACCCTGCAGGACGCCGGCATTCGCCTGCTTCCCCAGAACGGGAGCTGTATTGTGCAGGGGGACCTGGAGCACCTCCAGGTTCCCCAGACCGTACAGGGCGTGGTGCAGGCCCGCCTGGACCAATTGGACGAGGGCAGCCAGTTGACCCTCAAGGTCGCCTCGGTCATTGGGCGCACCGTGCCCTATAGCCAATTGCAGGGAATCTACCCGCTGGAGGTCGACGAGGCAGAGTTGTCGTCCCAGCTAGCTGCCTTGGAGCGGGTGGACCTGCTGCTGCTGGAGCAGCCCCAGGAGCGGATCTTTTTCTTCAAGCACATTATCACCCGCGAGGTAGCCTACGAGAGCCTGCTTTTTTCCCAGCGCCGGGCCCTACACCAAGCCCTGGCCCGCTACCTGGAGGACGTTCACGTCGACGAGCTGGATCAAGTCACCGATTTACTGGCCCATCACTACCACCTGGGCGGCAACGGGGAAAAGGCCTGGGTCTATTTGATGCGGGCGGGGAACCGGGCCGCGCGGGCTTTTTCCAACCGGGAGGCCCTGGAGTACTATCGCCAGGCGCGGGCCTGGCTGCCCCAGGACAACGCCGAGGCGCACTGGGACTATTTACAGCGCCTGGAACGGGTGCTGCAGCAACTGGGCCGGCACGAGGAGCAGGAGCGGGTGCTGCAAGAGATGGCCTGGCTGGCCCAGGGTGATGAGCAGCGCCAGGCCTACGTACTGTACCACCAGGGCCACATGCTATTAGATTGGGGCCAATACTGCGACAGCCTCTCCCGGCTTGAGGAGGCTGTGGTCCTGGCCGAGCGCTGCGGGGACGATTCCCTGGCCGGCCGCTGTTGGAACACGATCTGCCGCGCTTACTGGCTGCAGTATGATATCGAGCGGATGCACGAGTCCTTGCAGCGCGCCCGCCAGTGCTTTCAGCGCGGCCGGGATCCACAGGGGGAAGCGACCGCACTGGGGACATTGGGCACCATCTATCTCTCGATCGAGACCCAATACGAGCGGGCACTGCAGATCTACCGACAGCTCGTCGAGCATTATAAAGCCCTGCGCCGGCCGCGGGACGAGGCGGTCCAACGCATCAACGTTTGCATCGCCCTGCTGGCCCTGGGAGCGGCCGAGGAAACTATCGAGACCGTTCAGCCGGCGCGCACCTTTTTTGAGCGTTCGGGCGACACTTTTATGCTGGGCATGGTCCACTTTGTCCTGGGCCACGCTCACCTGCGCCGGCACAAGGAGGGGCCGGCCCTGGAGGCCGCTCGACGCAGCGTGGCCCTGCTGCGCGAGGTGCAGAACCGGAACTTTATCATCGAAGCGGAGGGCTTGTTCGGCCGGGTGCTGCTGGCGTCAGGCCAGCCTGGGCCAGCACTAGAGCACTTCCGGCAGGCCAGCGAACTGGCCTCCAGCGCCGGACAAAAGGTGGACGCATTCCATTACCGTTCCTTCGAGGCCCTGGCCCTGCTCCAACTGGGGCGGGCTCAGGACGCCCTGGAGATATCCCAAGAGGTGGTTTCTTTTTTGCAAACGTATGGCCAGCGGGTCGACGACATCCCCCAGCTCTACCACCACCACTTTCACATCGTGCGGCAGGTGCAGGGACTCCAGGCCGCCCGGCCCTACCTCCAGCGCGCCCACGAACTGCTCCAGGAGATGGCCGCCGAGATCCAAGATCCAGGTCTGCGGCGCTCCTTTGTACAGGGAAATCCCTGGAATCAACAGATCGTGCACGACTGGCAAAGAACGTTGGACGCTGTAAAAGAATAACTTGCCGGTTTTGCTGCCTGTTCTCCGTCACCGGCTAAAGACTCGACTCCTAAAAGGCCCGTAAAAGATCGCGCTTTCCCGGAGCGGAGTCGAGGCTTTAGCCGGTCAAAACCGGCAAGTTATTGCTTGACCTCTACGAAAAAACTTCCCGGAAGCCTGCAGCTTCCGGGAAGGTGTGGTTGCAGCTTTTACAGCAGCGGGTAAGGAATGACCCGTCCCCCTACATCCAGCCCTAGATCTCGGTCAGCGGCGTCCCTTCGGCGTACCAGTCGCCCCGCCTCTCCAGGGCCTCGGTCAGTTTCCGCATAAAATCTTCCGAGGCGCCGCTCTCGCGCGCACTGGATACCAGCACATCCTGGACGGGTGTTTCGCCGCACAGCACGGCCTGCACCTGGGGATCCCACTCGCGCATCGAGTTGATAATGACGTGGAGGGTGTGTTCGAACTGGGCATAGCTGAAATCGTTCTCGTCGATGGGTACGTCGATGGAGAAGCGGACCTCCCCATCGCTGGCATCGTAGCCAAATTTGCCCAGGATGATGCGGTAATTGACCCAGTTGAGCAGGGTCAACAGGCCGTTCAGCCGGTCGGAGGGCGTACTATCCCAAGGCGCCATGGCAACCTGGATCACCCGAAAGGAAAGGCAGTTTTTCTCGACCATAGGGTCGATCACCATTCTGTAGGTCTGCCCTTCCGAGGCGCGCCAGCCGGTACGGATGAGACCCTCTTGCTCGGCGGGCTCGTCCGCGGTTTGGTAGTGCTTCCAGCCGAAACGCTCCAGGTATTGGCTCAGGGTTTCCAGGTTGACATTGGATGGCATCGGTCACTCCTTGGTCAATGGGTCAGGCCAGCAGTTCCCCGAGTTCTTTTTCCCCGGCCAGGTAGGCCTGCAGCTTCAAAGCCCATTCCTCCACCGTGCGGATGGCGATAATCATAGCGTGGGCGAACTGTTCGTAGGTGAAATCGTTCACGTCGATGGGCACATCGACGGAAAAGCGCACCTCGCCGTCGCGGTGGTCGTAGCCAAACTTGCCCAGGATAATGCTATAGTTGACCCACCCCAGGACCATCAGCAGGCCGGTCAGGCGGTCGGCGGACGTTTCCTCCTTGGGGGCCTTGGCCAACTGGTGGACCTTGAAGGAGAGACATTTCTTTTCTGCCATGGGGTCGATCGTCATGCGATAGACCGGCCCCTCTTCCGAGGACCGCCAACCGGTGTAGATAATGCCCTCTTGTTCCTGCTCTTCGTCCTTGGCATCGTATTGGGACCAACCAAACCGCTCCAGGTATAGTTTCAGGACATCCATCGTAACTTCGGACATGGCATTCTCCTTTAAAAGCGCCTGCTCAGGGGCAGACGAACGTGGGCAAACCGGCGGTTCAGCTCTTTTTCTCGGGCGCACCTCCTTTGCGATAGGTAATACGTACGTTGCGTTCGTCCGCCTCTACCCGGCGTTCCCACTGGGCGCGCAGCAGTTGGTCCTGCACCTCCAGGCGACGCTGCTGCTCCTCCTGGGCCACCAGGGCCGAGATCAACTGGCGCAGCACGGACTCTTGCGGCGGCTTCCAGATATAGTCGTAGGCGCCCACGCGAAAGGCCTCCCGCGTCGTCTGAAAGTCCATGCCCTGGGCCGTGACCAGCACGATCTGCTGGGCAGGAAAGCGCTTCTTGAGTTCCTTCAGCACCGCCAACCCGCCGACATCGGCCTCGTTGCTGGTGCTGAAACAAGTATCGATGATCACCAGGTGAGGGGCTTCCTCCTCGATGATCCGGGCGGCCTGCCCGCCGTCCGAGGCGTACAACCAGCGGTACTCGGCATAGCTCTGCTCCAACTCTTGGAAGAAATCGGGCAGATCGTCCACCACCAGGACGCGGGGCACCAGCGGCTCCACGGCCACGCCCTGTTCCCAATCCAGGCAGATGGTCTTCCAACTGGCCCAATCGGGTGAGGTGCGCAGCGCGTTCACGGCCAGGATGACGTGCTGTTCCACCTGCTGCTCGGCCTCGGAGGCCGTGTGGACCTGGGGCGAGATCAGGTGGGGCAGGAAATCCTCCTCGACGTCCAGGGCCTTGCCCTCGCGCTCGTATAGTTCCTGGCGGAACGATTCCAGCCGGCGGCGGGCGATTTCCCGCAGCGCCTCGTTAGAGAGCGGCTGGAAGGGAACAAGGTGCTCGATGCGCCGCAGCAGGGCCGGTTGCAGGCCCTGTTCCACCAATTCGTCCCGCAGCTTGAGGGAATCGACCTCGACCGGCCCACCACGACCGGCCTGCAGAAAGCCAATCGAACGATCCGCGGCCAGCTTGCTCTCAAAGGCGAAAATGAGCACGACCCCGCGGAAGGTAACGCGCTGCCCGCGGCCGTCCTCCACCTCCCCCCGATCCAGAATGCCGGCAAAGAGGTGCTGCACGTCGGACTGGGCCCGCTCGATGCCGCGGACCAGGATCACACTCTGCGGGTGCACCAGGACGTGGTTGGTCAGCACGCCGCCATGCTCCCAGCCCACGTAGGGCGGGCGGGGGCCCAGCAAAAAGTCGGCCCCGCCGCCGTGCCAGTAGCCGCGCACGATCTGGTCCAGGTCCAGCTCCAAAAAGGCCGGCCGGCTGTGGCAGAGCACGTCGGTGAGCATCTGGGCAGCAAAGGTCTTGCCACAGCCCTGCAGGCCGACAAAGGCCATGGCCGCCCGCGGCCGAGAGGAAACCATGGTCCGCCCGCTGCCGGCAATGAGCGCGTCCTGGATCTGCTTCAGGGCCTTGTCCTGGCCGACGATCCGCTCGCCCAACTGCAGCGCTAACTGCGGCAGGACGGTTTCGTCCAGATCTTCCAAGGGAATCTGCAGGATCTCGGAGAGCACCGCCTTGACCGCCGCGGGCGGGACGGGCCGCGGCTCCTCACTTGCGCCCTCGTGCATGATCAGCCAAGCGCCGGCCTCGTCCAACAGGTCCAGGGCCTTGTCCGGGTAGTAGCGGTTGGGCAGATAGACGTCGCCCAGGTCCAGAATCGTCTTGAGCGTCTCGGGCGGATAGGTCAGACCATAGTGGTTTTCGTACTCGGGCCGCACGGACTCCAGGATGCGCTCCATCGCCGCCCTGGAGGGCTCGGGCACCGCCACCATCTGGAAACGCCGGGCCAGGGCGCGGTCCCGCTCGACGTATTGGATGAATTCCTGCTGGGTCGTGGCCCCAATGCAGCGGATGCGGTCCGAGGTCAGCAGCGGTTTCAGGGCATTGGCCAGGTCCAGCGACTGGCTGCTCAGGGCCGTGCCCACAATCACGTGCAGTTCGTCGATAAAGAGGATGAGCCGGTCACCGTAATCCTCGAACACCTGGCGCAGTTGCTCAAAGCGGCTCTCCAACTCGCCCTGCATCGAGGCCCCGGCGCGCAGGGCCGTCGTGCTGAGGGAGACGACCTCGCAGTCGGCCAGTTGGGGGGCTTCCCCCTGCAGCAGGCGTTGGGCCAGATCCTCGACCAGCTTGGTCTTGCCCACGCCGGCCGGCCCCACCAGGGCGACGTTGCGCTTTTTCTTGCGCAACAGGGTGCGAATGATCGCCGCCCGCTCTTTTTCCCGCTCGTAGGCCGGGGTCAGGTCGCCCCGCGCCGCCGCTTCGGTCAGGTTCTGGGTAAACATCTTGAGCACCCGCCGCGCTTCTTGGGGCAGGGGCACCTGCCGGGAGGGCAGCTTGGACTGCTCGATCTGCTCCCGTACCTGTCGGCGCAAATTTTCCGGGTCCACCGCCATCGTCTGCCAGACCTGGTTCAACTCCTCGTCCGGCTGCTCCAGCAGACCCAGCAGCATGTGCCAGACGGTCGCCGCGGGGGAACCGCTCTCGCGGCACATCTCTTTCAGGTTGCGGTCCAGTTTGGTCACGGCCGGCACGACGCTGACCCGCTCCTCGATGCGGCGCTGGCGCAGCGACTCCAACTGCTCTTGTTTCTCCGGAGAGAGGCTCAGGCCCAACTCCTTCCGGTGCTCCTCCGGGATCGTGGTCAGGCAGGCCCACCACAGATCGCTCGGGGAAAGGGATCGCTGGGCGTCGAACGCCAGCGCCTTGGCAATTTGCCAGACCTCTTGGGCTTTGGGATTGTAACCACGTAACACCTTGTTTCCCTCCACGGGTGGGGAATCACCCCAGTTCTGAAATGGGGGACGCCTCGACAGATCCTTTGGGCGCCACGGCTCTCTTGCAACCCAGACCGATTGTAGCAAACAGTCCCAGGCTTGTCAAGGAGGTCTCAGGCAAAGCGGGCCAGCAGGATCCCCAGCCAGTACAACAAATAGAGCGGCAGGGCGACGAGACTCATATTCAGCGGGTCCGGCGTTGGGGTGATCACCGCCCCCAGCACAAAGGCCGCCAGCAGGGCGTATTTCCACCAACCGAGCAGCTTTTTCCAATCCACCACGCCCAGCTTGGCCAGGAAAAAGATAAAGATGGGCGTCTCAAAGCTGACGCCGCTCCAGAAAAGCAGGGTGGAGACAAAGGAGAGATATGTGGCCAACCGGGGCTGGGTCAGGATCTGCTCGCTGCCAAAGCGCAGCAAAAAGTTGATCGCCGCCGGCAGCGCGACGTAATAGGCAAAGGCTACCCCGGAGGCGAAAAACAGGCTGACCAGGGGCAGGCCGATGACGATGTAGCGCTGCTCGTGGGCATAGAGGCCGGGCTGCAGGAATTTCCAGAGCTGGTAGACAATGACCGGCATGGCCAGCGCCACCCCCACCGTCAGCGCCAGGCGCATGCTGGTGGTGAATTTCTCGGGAATCTCGATGGCCTGCGGCGTGACCCCGGGCACGCTTTCCAAGAGGCGCAGCAGCCAGTACATCAACCGCTCTGTAAAGACGAGCCCTACCACCGTGCCGATGCCCACGGCCACCAAAGAGACGATCAGGCGCCGGCGCAGTTCCTGCAGGTGCTCCAGCAGGGTCATCTCGCCCTGGTCCGGCAGGTCCGCTCCCACCCGGTCGGCGCGTTCTACCGGACGTCCTCGAGAGCGCCGCAACCAGGTCCGCCAGGTCTTTTTCTGTACGGTCGCCTCCGGGTCGGAGGGGGCCTGTTTCGCTTTTCTGCGTCGGGGCATCAAGATTCTCGGCTCAGATTCTCAGGGTCAACCCCACCGGGCAGTGGTCGCTGCCCTGCACCTCGGGCAGGATGCAGGCGTCGACCAGGCGGGGCAGCATTTCCTCGGCGATGAAAAAGTAATCCAGGCGCCAGCCGACGTTGCGCGCCCGGGCGTTGGTGGGCATCGACCACCAGGTGTACTGCTCGGGCAAATCCGGATGCTGGTGGCGAAAGGTATCGACGTAGCCGGCCTCCAACACCCGGTCTAGCCAGGCCCGCTCCTCCGGCAAAAAGCCGGTGGTGTTCTGGTTCTGCCGGGGCCGGGCCAGGTCGATCTCCTGGTGGGCGGTGTTGACGTCCCCGCAAAAGACGACCGCCTCTCCCTGCCGGCGCAGTTGCTCGCACCGGGCCAAAAAGGCCTCGTAAAAGGCCAGCTTGAAGGACACCCGGGCGTGGTCCCGGCCGCCGTTGGGAAAGTAGCAGTTGAGCAGGGTAAAGCTGGGGAAGCGGGCGATGAGGGTGCGGCCCTCCTGGTCGAATTCCTCCCGGCCCAGGCCGAACTGCACCTCCAGCGGGCGCTCCCTGCAGAGCAGGCCGGTGCCGCTGTACCCTTTTTTGCGGCGGCTGGGATTCCAAAAGGCGTGGTAGCCGGCCGGTTCGGCCAATTCGGCCGGCAGTTGGTGGGCCTCGGCGCGGGTCTCCTGCAGGGCCAGTACGTCCGGGGCGGCCCGGTCCAGCCAGTCCAAAAAGCCCTTTCTGTGCGCTGCCCGAATCCCGTTGACGTTCCAGGAAAGCATGCGGATCGTCCGATCCTTCACTTCTGTCCCCCATCAGTTCAACTCATCCTGCCACAATCGCCAACCTGATTATAGCACAAGCCGCCCACTACCTGCAACAATTTGCCGATCCAGACAATCTAATCCCATGAGGACACGGGTCCCGGGCCCCGGCCTGGGCAAGTACGAAAAGGAGGACACCATGGACTTGATCCGCATCGTGATTGCCATTATCCTGCCCCCGCTGGGCGTCTTTTTCAAGGTGGGACTGGGCGGGCACTTTTGGCTGAACATCCTGCTGACCCTGATGGGCTATATCCCCGGCCTGGTCCACGCCATCTGGATCATCGCCCGCGACGACTAGTATAGCGAAGGAGAGACACCATGAAACAACGCTGCTTCAGTGGAATCGTTCTCTGCGCGCTTTTGCTCGCGGCCTGGAACTGCGGCCTCGACTCCGTCCGTGGGTCGGGCCAGGTCGTCGAGCGCGACCGCGAGGTCGGCAGCTTTCGCGGCGTCGAACTGGCCACCATCGGCACCCTCTACATCGAGGTCGGGGAACGGGAAGGCCTGCGCATCGAGGCCGAGGACAATATCCTGCCCTACATCGAGACCAAGGTGCGCGACGACGTGCTGATTATTTCCGCCGATACGACGGCCAATATCCGCCCCCGCAAGTCCATCCAGTACTATCTCACCGTGGAGGAATTGGACACCATCATTCTCTCCAGCGTGGGGAACGTCGAGGCCCCGGACCTAGAGTCCAAGCACTTTATGATCAGATTGTCGAGCACGGGCAACCTGACCATGGGCGACCTGGAGGCCGACACCCTCGTCGTCAACCTGAGCAGCACCGGCAGCCTAGAGATGGACAAGCTGCAGGCCAACCGCCTGGAGGTCACCATCAACAGCACCGGCAACGTCTCCATCGACGGCGGCGAGGTCGAGGAGCAGACCGTGACCCTCAGCAGCACCGGCGACTATGAGGCCAGGCGGCTGGACAGCGAGCGGGCCACGGTCAAGATCAGCAGCACCGGCTCGGCCACCATCCGGGTGAGCGAGGAACTCACCGCCGACCTGACGAGCACCGGCAGCCTCTATTACGCCGGCGAGCCCCGGGTGGACGCCAACGTCACCAGCACCGGCAACCTGGAAAGGCTCGACGATTGAGCCCCGAGGCCGGCCTGGTTTAAAAAACCTTTACCCGTTCTTAACCTGGCCATAACATGGGCGTGGTAGGATGGACAGAGCCTGAAAAGGCTCTTCCTTCTCCTCCAGGGAAGCGGCCCACCCAAGAAACTTGGGTGGGCCGTTCACTTTTAGTGCGCCGCCCCCCCTTGCCAGGCCGGCCCCTTCGTGCTATACTGCGGCAAGACCGATCAGACAAGGAAAAACCCCATGACCCTACTGGACCCCGTACAGGTCGACGCCCTGCCACAGACGGTGGAGGAATTCATCTCCCTGCAGCAGCAGCTCGCCCGCACGCCGCAGGGAGGGGCGGCAATGGTGGTGGCGGCCCTGCTGGTGTACGCCGAGGACGAGGCGCTGGGCTGGTCCTGCCTGAGCCTGGCGGCCCACCCCGATCGCCTGGGCGAGGGCCCGCACGACCACGCCGGCCGGCAGTTGCGCACCGGCGACCGGCAGTTGCTGGAGCAGCAGATGGCCAGGCAGCCCTACATGCCCCGATCCTACGTCCAGGGCAGCAGCTCGGAGAACGGCTACGAGGCCGCCCCGCCCTACCAATTCGCCTTCAGCGCCAACCGCTACAGCGGCGACCCCGCAGAGGGCCAAACCAAGCTGTTCGTGGCCTGCTCCGGCGCCTCCACCCCCCGCCCGGTGACCGTGCGCCGGGACGAGTCGGGGCTCTGGCGGGCCCTGGAGTCGAGCAGCCTGATCGTTGGGGTAGTGAAAGTTGACGGTTGACGGTGAGGGCGTTGGAAGGTTGGCGGTAATCGTTCATAGGTCAAAGAATGAAAAGTCCCCGCTGTTTCGCCTTGACAGCCAGTACATTGTCGGTGCTTGTACTCGTGCTCTTGGCTTGTTCGCAAAAGACCGCAACTAGGCACCAAGAGTGGGCACCATCGTACTCGGCCAACGCCGAGCCGGAACTTCCGCCCAGCTATTCCGTGTACGCCCGCATATGGCCTGACGGCATACCCGCTCAACCCATTGACGGCAGGCCTGAATTCGTCATCCATCCGCAAATTGAACAGTCCGTCCTGCGGACGCCACTGCAAGAGATCGGTTGTACAACGACGGAATACAAAAGGCTAGCCTGCAGCGACGACAGCTCCCTGCAGGGCTTTAACTGCGACATCTTTTACGGGCCGACCATAGCCAATTCCGGTCTGGACCCCGCCTACCCCCTGGCCGCCGAATGCCATAGAGACTCCTACAAAGTGGACCCAAACGACCCCTTTCTATTTCAAGTTGGATGCCTAGCCCGCAGCAATGTGAGTCACATCTTTCAGGTGGGAGATACCTTGGTACTGGCCGAAAGCGAGAAGGTGATGCAGGATCTGTTTGCACCAATCGAGAGCCCTGAGGAAGCACTCATTTACGCGCAACTGTTGAGCGGCCTCCAGTCCAGAGATACCTTCCTCTACAACAAGGATCTGACCTATTTCCAAGCGGTGATCCAGACGACCCAGGTGAGAGAAACGAGCGAGGGATACATCGTCAACCTGTTCCATTCGGAGGTGTGTGGATGCAATACCTACATCACTTCGCAGGTGGATCTCCTGGTCAGTTATGGAGGAAGCCTCGCGTGGCTGGCGGCTCAACCAATCTATGTGCGATATCAGGCGGGATGCGTTGACTGAACTGGAATTGCACGACGTCACTATCCAAGGACCGCGCCTCACCCTCCGCCCGCTGAGGGAGGCGGACTGGCCCCTGCTCCTCAGGTGGAACAGCGATCCCGAGGTGCTCTATTACACCGAGGGGGACGAGGTCAGCGCCTACTCGCTGGAAGAAATCCAGGCCATATATCGCCAGGTCTCGCAGAGCGCCTTTTGTTTCATCATCGAGTTGGGCGGCCGGCCCATCGGGGAGGGCTGGCTGCAGCGGATGAACCTGGAGCGCATCCTGCGGGCCTACCCCGACCAGGACTGCCGCAGGATCGACCTGCTGATCGGGGAAAAGGACTGCTGGGGCCGGGGCCTGGGCACCGAGGCCATCCGGCTGCTGACCGCCTTTGCCTTTGAGCGAGAGGGCGCCGACGTCGTCTGGGCCTGTGACGTGGCCGACTATAACCTGGCCAGCCGGCGGGCCTTTCAAAAGGCCGGCTACGCCGTCGTCAACGAGATCGAGCAGCCACCTGGCAGCAAGGCCCACATCTGCTGCGACCTGGCCCTGCGGCGGGAGGCCTACATGGGTAGAAAAATAACTATTGAACTGCCTCGTAAATAACCCCTTGCGGGGGTTCACTGTAGGGGCAACCCTTGTGGTTGCCCCAGAGGTAAACAGCGTGGATTCATTTTCATTCCCGGGAGCGCGCGTCGAGCACATTTCGGGCGACATGGGCCTGCCGGAAGCCGACGTTCTGCGCCTGCTCAAGGCCGCCTTTGGCGGAGACGACGCCCCTCCCTGGCCGGCCAACCAGCGCTGGCTGCTGTGGTCCGCCGGCGAACTGCTGGGACACGTCTCTGTGCAGCGGCGCTGGTTCATCGTCCACAAGCGCTATTTCGAGGGCTGGTTCGTGGGGGGAGTCTGCGTCGATCCAGATTTCCAGCGGGCTGGGATTGGCACGCTGCTGATGCAGCGGGCCCACGCCGACCTCGCGCTCCAGGAACTGGGGTTCGCCGTGCTGAACTGCGGCCGGCCGCTGCTCCGCTTTTACGAAAGGCTCGGCTATACCAAGATCTCGGACCGCGCCCTGTACATCCGCGGAGACAAACTCGCCCTGGACGAGGACCCGGCCCTGGCCATCCGCTTCAAAGCGGACTTTGACCTCAGCGCACTGGCCGGCGAGGCGTTCCCGTTTGGGTTCGATTTTTGAGGGAGCGCGGATGGAAAAACGTAGGGCTGAGGCATTGCCGCCCGTTCATCCGCTGTGCTGAAAGCCTCCGGCAGCCTTTGTTGCTCCCACCAGCCAGAAATAGCGCGCGGAAATGCCTCGCCCAGCGCCGGCCGACGGAGTCTATTTACAAAACAGTCGAACATGGCCGCCAGGCCGCCACCAATGATGTAAATGTAGAGCCTGCCCCCGCGTAGGCAGGGGCAGGCGACCGGCGCGCAGCGCCCTCCAGCAGCGGCTTCAGCCGGCTGGGGAATTCAAGCGCCGGCTGAAGCCTCGACTCCTGGGCGCGCCGGCGCGGGATGGACCTCACCCCTCCCCCTGGCAAAGGCCGCGTTCTGACGAACGCGCCCTTTGCCTTTCCGGGGAGGGGGTGCCGAGCGCCGCCTTTGAAAAAGGCGCGCGAGGCGGGGGAGGGGTGAGGT
>JAFGKG010000111.1 GCA_016928715.1 Chloroflexia bacterium | reverse complement strand
CCATGTACCCCCCGTGAGCAAGGCACACAACGCGGCCTACAGCGACGAAGAAGAAGCCGAGATCGAAGCGCGGCTGGCGGCGCTGGGGTACCTGTAATGGGCTTCCTGGACCGGTTGCGGGGCAAGCAGGATCGTCGCGTCGTTTTCATCGGGCTGGACGGCACGCCCTATACCTTTGTCCAGCGCCTCATGGCCGAGGGCCGGGCGCCCAACATGGCCCGCCTGGCCGGGCAGGGCAGCCTGCTGCGCATGGATTCCACCTGGCCCTGGGTCTCGTCGGTGGCCTGGAGCTCGATGATGACAGGCGTCAACCCGGGCAAGCACAACATTTTTGGCTTTATCGACCGCGACCCCGCCACCTACAAGCAGTTCATTCCCACCGGCCGCAACATGCAAGCCCGCACTCTGTGGGAGGTCCTCAGCGACGCCGGCAAGCGGGTGGCCGTGGTCAACGTTCCGGTTACCTATCCGCCCCGGCCGGTGAACGGCATCATGGTCGCCGGCTTTCTCAGCCCCAGCCTGGAGAAGGCGGTCTATCCCACCTCCTACCTGCCTACCCTGCAGCGGCTGGGCTACATCGTCGACGCCGACCCCTGGAAGGCGCGCGAGTCCAAGGACCTGGCCCTGGAGCAAGTCAATACCGTCCTCGACGCCCGCATCCGCACCCTGTTCCACCTGCTCGAGAACGAAGCTTGGGACTATTTGCACGTCCACATCATGGAGACCGACCGCCTCCACCACTTTCTCTGGCAGCAGATGGAGGAGGGGCATCCCACCTACGCGCCCGCCTTTTTCGACTTTTACCGGCGCATCGACGATATGCTGGGCCGGCTGGCCGGCCGGCTGGACGATAATACCACACTGATGTGGATGGCCGACCACGGCTTTTGCACCATCAAAAAAGAGGTGTACGTCAATCGCTGGCTGATGGACAACGGGTGGCTGCACCTGCGCAACGTGCCACCCGACCGTCAGCGCGGCCTGGACGAGATCGATCCCCGCTCGGTGGCCTACAGCCTGGATCCCGGCCGGGTGATGATCCGGGTGCGGGGCCGGGAAAAAGAGGGCAGCGTGGCCCCTGGGGCCGAATACGAGGCCCTGCGGGACGAGATCACCGCCGCAGCCCTTGCGCTGCGCGAGCCCGACAGCGGCGAGCCGATTTTTCAGCACGTCTTCAAGCGGGAGGAGCTGTATCACGGCCCTTGCCTGGAGCAGGCGGCCGACCTGATCCTGGCCCCCCACGATGGCTACGATCCCAAAGGACCGCTGTACAAAGAGTCGCTGACCTTCAAGGGCGACGAGCTGGTAGGCATGCATACCTACGACGACGCCATGCTCTACATCGGCGGGCACACAGTCCCTCAAACCCGCTTTTCGGTGCTGCGCGTCATGCCCACCATCCTCGACCTGTTGAACGTGGCCCCACCCCCCAACCTGGACGGCGAGTCTCTGCTCTAGACATTCAGCTTTGTCGGGCGTGGGGTGGGGCGGGCGCGCACCCACACCACCCCACGCCCGATTTGGAAAGATACCACTTTTCGAGTACAATAGCCTGTAAAGTATCTTGGGCAGGGGGCGTGCCAGCCGCACACACCCCTTCCCGGATGATTCAGCTATGGCCATTGGAGATATTGCCCCAGCGGGCCTTGCTGCGTTTGCACGCACCCGCCGGCGGCTTTGCATGATTTGATATGAGTTGGGACATTGTCGGGCAGGATTGGGCCGTTGCCCTTCTCCGTCGCGGATTGGAGACAGGGCGGACGGCCCACGCCTACCTCTTTGCCGGGCCGCCCCAAATCGGCAAGACACGTCTGGCCCGCACCCTGGCCCAGGCGCTGAACTGCGAGCAGCCTGACCCTCCCTGCGGCGAATGCCCTTCCTGTCAGAAAATCGAACGACAGCTCCACCCCGACGTGCGCCTGATCGAGGGCGAGGGTGCCGGGGGCAGCATTCGCATCGAGCAGGTGCGGGCACTGCAGCACGAAGCCGTGCTCTCACCCTACGAGGGGCAGCGGCGCGTCTTTATCTTGCGCCGCATGGACCTGGCCACCGTCGAGGCGGCCAACTGCCTGCTCAAGACACTGGAAGAGCCCCCGCAGTTGGTGACCCTGATCCTCACCGCCGTGGAGGCCGACCTGCTGCCCAGCACGGTGGTCTCGCGCTGCCAGCGCCTGGACCTGAGACCGGTGGCCTGCCAGGAGATCGAGGCCGCCCTCCGGGCCCGGGACCTGCCCGCCGACAAGGCCCGGTTGCTGGCCCGCCTTTCGGGCGGCCGCGTGGGCTGGGCTTTCCAGGCGGCAGAGGACGAGGCGGTGCTGGATCGTCGCCGGCAGGGCCTGGAACAACTGGCTGGCTTGCTGGGAGCAGGCCGGGTGGAGCGACTGGAGTACGCCCACAAAGTCGGCCGCGACACCGACGCCTGCCGCGACCTGGTCGAGCTGTGGGCCACCTGGTGGCGCGATCTGCTGGTCCTGCGCGGCCTGGGCGAGGACCACTTGCTGAACGTGGACGGTGCCGGCCAGTTGCGATCCTGGGCCGGGCAGGCCGGCGTCGCCTCGGCCCGGTCGGTGCTCGCCGCCCTGCAGGCGACAGCGGCCCAACTGCAGGCCAACGTCAACGCCCGGCTGGCCATGGAGGGGCTGCTGCTCCAGTTGCCCCATTGGCAGGAGCCGCCCGCATGAGCAGCACAGAACAATACACAGTCGAGGGAGCCACCGCGCTCCCAGAGAGGATATAGATGCCCCTGATCGTTGGAATCCGGTTCAACCCGGCAGGCAAGATCTATTACTTTGACCCGGCGGGGTTCGAGGAAGCCCGGATGGGCCAGTACCTCGTCGTCGAGACGTCGCGAGGCGAAGAGGTGGGCCGGGTCGTCATACCCCCCAGCAACGTCCAAGACGACGAGATCACCAAACGGCTGAAAAGTGTCAAACGACAGGCGACGGCACTGGATCTGACCCAGATGGCGTTCTACCGCCACAAAGAGCAGCAGGCGCTGGCCCGTTGCCAGGAAAAGGTACACGAACACAACCTGCCCATGAAAGTCGTGCGCGCCGAGTACAACTATGATGGCACCCGCCTCGTCTTTTTCTTTGCCGCCGAAAAGAGGGTTGACTTTCGTTCCCTGGTGCAGGACCTGGCCCGCTCATTCCGGGCGCGCATCGAGCTACGCCAGATCGGGGTGCGCGACGAGGCCAAGCTCCTGGGGGGCATGGGTCGCTGCGGCCTGACCCTCTGCTGCTCCACCTGGCTGACCGAGTTTAACCCCGTGTCGATCAAGATGGCCAAGCTACAGGACCTGCCCCTGAGTCCCATGGACATCTCGGGCGTTTGCGGCCGTCTCTTGTGCTGCCTGGCCTACGAGAGTGACCAGTATGCGGCCATCAAGGAAAAGCTGCCCCGGGTCGGCAAAGTGATCGACACGCCTCACGGCCAGGGCAAGGTGATCGAAGTGAACGTGGTCAAGGAGACGGTCCAGGTGGAGCTCGAGAGCCAGGTGACCGTCGAGGTGTCGCACCAGGAGCTGGACACCATGGAGCAGCCCCCGGCCAGGCGGCCCAAGAGGCGCCGGGGCCGCCGGCGCTGACCCCGGTCGCCTGCCGGAAGGGAAAACAGGCTCGGCCCCGACTGCTTTCGCTTTGCCCGAGCGCAGGGATGCGCCGGGACAAATGCCGGCGCCGACAGGCTTATGGTTGAATTCGCGAACGCGAGCTAGCGTGGTTCAATACAGATGCGGATAGCGGTTCGTTCTTGCCCACCAATGTCTACGTCGGCAAAGGTAGGAATACACACGACGTCCAGGCCGTCGAGGGTCAGGAAACCCCGGGCAATGGCACACGCCTTGATCGCCTGATTAACTGCCCCGGCACCGATCGCCTGGATCTCTGCCTTGCCCTGTTCGCGCACGACGCCGGCAATGGCTCCGGCGACAGCCGTGGACCGGGACTGAGCCGCGACTCTGATAGTATCTGCCATCGTATGCCTCCTTGCTCCACCAGTGAAGGTCCAAAGCGATGAAAAACCAACGACGGCTTTCCGCCTCCCGGATCTGGTGCTGCGGCCAACCTGGTCGTGTTCATCGGGGAGTCCAGCTTCTTTGAGCCCAGGGTCATTGTACCCGATCCTGCCAGGAAATGCAAAATCTATGGACTGCGTTTCTCGTGCCGTCAAAGAGCATGGAGCCGGCCGGCCGGACTCTATTTTTTAGCCGCTTTCTATGCCAAACACTGCGAAACACAGTGACCTATGCCCCCGTGCTATGTCGCCT
>JAFGKG010000110.1 GCA_016928715.1 Chloroflexia bacterium | reverse complement strand
TACACCCGCAACAAGCGGCGCCGCAGCGACGTGGCCGAGGTCGTCGCCTTTCTCAAGCGTTTCGTAGAGGAGCGGGATTGGGCCATTTCTGTCATGGAACGCGTCCTGAGCGGGGACAGCGGCTTTCAGGACGGCCACAGCGGGCAGGACCTGTTCGCCCCCCACATCGAGCACCTGCAGGGCCGGCCGGCCGCCGCTCTGTACGAGCGCATCCTGGCCGAGGTCCTGCACGGCAGCGGCGGGCTGGAGGTGTGGGAACTAGAGCAGGCCGACGGCGAGCTGGGGCTGCGCCTTTCCACGGCAGAAGAAGCCGCGCCCTACTTTGGAGTGATCAACATCGGCGACGTTTCTGCCTTTAAAAGGTACCTGTCCAAACACTTGGGCCTCGAGGTTCGGGAGGACAATTTTCGCCCCTCCCAATTCAGCGCCGTGGACCATCCCAACTCCCCCCTCTACCTGCTGATCGGCGCGAAAAAGTTTATCGAAGGCTGGTCCTCCTGGCGGGTTTCCTCGATGGGCTTGCTCAACGTGGGCAAGGGGGCCGGCTCGCAGATCATCCAACTCTTTGGACGCGGTGTGCGCCTCAAGGGCAAAGGCATGAGCCTCAAGCGCAGCGCCGCCCTGGCGAATGAATCGCCGCCGGCCGGCCTCCGTTTCCTGGAGACGCTGTCCATCTTTGGCTGGAACGCCAACTATGTCCAGGCCTTTCGGCGGATCATTGAGAACGAGGATCTGGGCAAGACGTTCACCCTGCGCGTGCGCAAGATGGATCCCTGGCCCCAGGGCGGGCTGCCCGTGCCCCAGCCGCGGCGCGATTTCGACCCCGATAATCTAACCTGGGTGCTGGACGCCGATGGCCCGCTGGTCGAGTTGGATCTGACGCCCCGGCTGCAGGTATTGCTCTCGACGACCACGGCGGGGCAGAGCACCGTGGTGGATGCGGCGGGCCAGGCTTACAGCGCCCAGAGCGTGGATTTCAGCCAATCCCCCTATGCCGATCTGCTCGACCTGGAAGCTCTTTACCTGGATCTGTTGGCCTACAAGCAACTCCGTGGCTACGCTAACCTGCACCTGTCTCCCCAAGGAGTAGAACAGGCCCTGGTGGGACGCTGTCGCCTCAGGCTGCCCCCGGTGGAGCGCACGCCGGAGCGGGTCCAGCAGGCCGCCGCCCAGGCGCTCCGAACCTACCTGGACCGTTTCGTGCGCCAAAAGGAGCGCGAGGCCGCCGCTCGCCAGGTAGAACCCGCTTACCTGGAGGCCGACGATCCGCGCCTGTTGGACGAGTATCGCCTGCGGCTGCGCAGCGGCCCGCTGCTGGCCCAGATCGAGAGCTTGCTGCAGCACACGCTCCCGGCCAACGACGGCGGCGAACCCCTGCCACGCCTCCACTTTGACCGCAGCCTGTTCAACCCCCTGCTGTGCGAGGGCGGAAAAAACTGGCGACAGCAAATCTCGGTCCATCCCCCGGCGCTCAATCGGGACGAGCAGCGCTTTGTCCGGGATGTGCGCAAGTTTTGGGCGCAGCACCACGGCGACGCGGCCTACAAGCATTGCGAGCTTTACCTCTTGAGAAACCTGGCCCTGGGAGGCATCGGCCTGTTCCAACGCAGTGGCTTTTACCCGGACTTTATTCTCTGGCTGCATAATTCGCAGACCGGCAAAACGCGCGTCGTCTTTGTCGAGCCGCATGGCCTGCATCACGGGGGCTTGGCGGGCAACCAGGACAAGTTTGCCGCCCTGGCCGCACTGAAAGGTCTGAGTTCACAGCCCGAATTCCGGAATAACAAGATTCGCTTATCGGGGTACCTGTTGACCACGACTCCGGTGGCGCAGATCCCGGACGCCGGTGGCCACACGGAAAGCCAATTGGAACAGGACTATTCGCTGTGTTTTCAGGGGCAGGGATACGTGGGCAAGATTCTCTCGTAATCGTTCACGGGGGGAGTCTCACTTTACATTACCCGCACGCCCATCAAGACACCCACTGTTCCGATTCCGGTCGGCTGCGCGGGGCACTGCAGTTGGCGGCTATGCCTACCGCGGCCAGGAGTTTCCCGCCCTGCAGGGCGTTTACCTGTTTGGGGACTATTGCAGCGGCCGCATTTGGGGGGCCGGGCCGGACGAACAGGGGGACTGGCGGATAGCCGAGCTGCTCAAGACCGACCTGCGCATCAGCAGCTTTGGCGAGGACGAAGCGGGCGAGCTCTACCTCTTGGATCTGGCCGGCGGGACCCGCTACCACCTGCTGGCGCGTTGAGGCGCGTCCAAGAGATCTAGCTCTTTGGGGCCGGTGACAGCCTGCGAGAGGTCAAAGAACTCGATGACTTCTAGGAGTTTCGGGCCAAACTTCTAGGAGTTTCGGGCCAAGCTTCTAGGAGTTTCGGGCCAAGCTTCTAGGAGTTTCGGGCCAAGCTTCTAGGAGACTCGGACCAAACTTACTGCAAGTCTGGTCCGAACTTGCAGTAGATTGGGTCCAACATTCAGTAGATTGGGTCCAACATTCAGTAGATTGGGTCCAACATTCAGCAGATTGGGTCCAACATTCAGCAGATTGGGTCCAACATTCAGTAGATTGGGTCCAACATTCAGTAGATTGGGTCCAACATTCAGCAGATTGGGTCCAACATTCAGTAGATTGGGTCCAACATTCAGTAGATTGGCTCCAGACTTGCAGGGGATCTGGTCCGGACCTAGACGGTCCAGGCTTGCTCTAGCTCCACTCTGTACCCGGAGGATCTATGGCGCCTGTTTCGGCCCCAGGCGCCTGCCTCGTAAATAGCATGACACGGATTCTGCACGGATTGCACGGATGCCTAACCCTCGGACTTGCTGCTGCCCGCCCAATCCGTGTCTCACAATCTGTGGAATCCGTGCCAAATCCGAGTTGTGCTATTTACGCCCTTCGTGGCGCCCGCCTCGGCTGCGCCGAGGATGGGGCATGTTCGAATGCTTCGTAATAGTTCCCCCGCGGGGATTCGCTGTAGGCCCCCGTGGCTGCCCCTATCGGAGCGGGCGGGCACAGCCATCCTCGCCCCCACCTCGCGGGGCCCGCCCCTGGAGGGTTGTCCCCCAGGGGCGGGCCCGAGGTCGGCCTACTGGCTGTTGTTCAAGAGCTCCGGCAGGTAGACCTTGTAGGGCCAGCGGACGTTCAGGGCCGTACCCAACAGCAGCAGCAGTAAGCAGAGTTTCGAGCGCATATTCTCTCTCCTTTCACGACGGCCGGGGGGCTCGATCGTGAATGGTCGTGGATGCGCGCGGCGCGGGGAGGCCGCGTCATCCAGGATTCAATTTGAGGGGGCGCTTGTCCTGAAAGTGCCGGGAGGGCAAGTCGATCCATGTCCTCGTTCTCTTTGGATCACCCTGTTATAACATGGTCATGGGCGGGCGGGCAAGTATGGGTTGGGACGGGACGCGTTCGCACGTTAAAACGTTGTCGCGTTCGAACGTTGGCACGTTCTATACAGTTGACGGTTGCACGTTTGGGACAGGTGGAGGGGGCGGAAAGGGCGGCCGCGAGCCTTCTCTTTCATTGTACTATAGTTTTGGACGCAGGGCAACGCGGAATCTTGCAGGTGTTGCGCAAAAGCGGGTCATCTGCTATGATGTCCTCATTATGCCCGATCTTTTCGATCTGCTGGCGCGCTGGTACGACCGCATCTTTCGTTTCCTGGACCCCGCCCCGTTGGGACGGCTGCTGGCCCTGGAGGCCGGCCAGCGCGTCCTGGACCTGGGCGGCGGCACCGGACGGGTGGCGCAGCATTTTGACGGCGCCCAGATTATCCTCTGCGACTATTCGGCCGGCATGGCCCGGGAGGCCCGCGATAAGGGGTTGATCGTCTGTCGCGGCCAGGCCGAGGCGCTGCCCTTCCCCGACGGCTGCTTTGACCTGCTGCTGGTGGTGGACGCCCTGCACCACTTTTTCGACCAGCAGCGGGCGGCGGCCGAGATGCTGCGGGTGCTGCGGCCGGGGGTGGGCCGGCTGGTGTTGGAGGAGCCGGACATCCGCCGGCCGGTGATCCGCTGGATCGCCCTGCTCGAGTTCGTGCTGCGCATGAACAGCCGTTTTCTGCGGCCGGGGGAGCTGCGGGACCTCTTTGAGCGGGCCGGCGGCCAGGTCGTCCTGCTGGAGGAGGGCGACAATGCCAGCCTGCGCATGGTGGTCGCCGCGCCGGCGGGGGACGGGCAAGCCGTTTACCCGTCTACCCCCCGGAGGTAATAGACTGTGTCCTTAGTACCTTACCACCGAAATTCTTGCCCGAAAAACAAGGATTTCAACCACAAAGGTAACTGCTCAGCCCGCATGCGGTGAAACCGAGGACCATCCACGAATGCAACACGAATACACGAATACCACCGGTTCGGAATGGCCCCAATTCGTGTATTTGTGAGAGCATTCGTGGACGGCCGCGGATCGTGCCAGGTAGAGAGACCTTCCCGGAAGCTGGCCGCTTCCGGGAAGGTCTGCTTGCATACCGAGTCTCCCCTTTCTATGTGCCCCCCTACTCTGCCCGGAAGGGGCCGGCCTGCACGGATGGCCAAATGATGGTGGTGATGGCGTCATAGCCCCATGGCCACGGCTCCAGTGGGCCGGCCCCTGTCAGGTCGACGGCCCGGCAGCGGAAGGCGTAGGTGTGGCTGCGGAGGCCGCTGAACCAAGCCGAGCGTTCGGTTGTCCCCGGCAGCCAGTCCTGCCAGTCTCCCTGGGCCAGGTCCATGACCTGAACATCGTAGGCGGATACGTCCCCGCTGCCTACCCAGTGCACCAGGAAGGCATTGGCCGGGACCGATGGGGGAAGGGACGCGACCCAGGAGGCCGGATGTAGGACAATGACGACTTGTCCCTGGATCGGCCAGCCCCCGGGCGGCCCGGGGCAGGCCTTGTCCTCCAGGTTGCCCGCGCTATCCCGCCCCCGCACGCAAAAGTGGTAGCTGTGCCCGGCGGTCCCCGTAAAGACGGCCTGGGTCTCGGTCACGGCCTGCCGCCAGGGCTGCCAGTTGGCCTCGGCCTCGTCGCGCACGTGGACGTCGTAAACCAGCGCGGGGGAGAGATTGTCCTGGCCGGCCCAGCGCAGCAGGTAGGTGGCCTCATTGTCCATGGGGATGGGCGCCTCCAGCCAGGTCTGGGGCGGCTCTAGATCCACCCGGGTTTGGGTATCAGGTGCATCGGGATAGGCCTCCTGGTGGCCCAGGGCATCCTGGGCGCGGCAGCGAAAGGCATAGGGCTGGTCGTGGCCCGCAAAGACGGCGCTGGTGGCGGTTGTGCCGGTGAGCCAGTCCTGCCAATGGTTCGTGCCCAACTGGTAGGAGGGACAGAACTGGACGTCGTAGCTGACCACGCCGGAACCGTCGTCGTGGCCAGTCCAGGTCACGGTAAAGGGCGAGGTCGTATAGGCCGGCAGCGCCTGGACCTGCGAGTCCGGCGGACTCGTATCCACCGTGGTGGCGCTGTCGGGAACAGCGGGCCAGGGTTCGATGTTGCCCAGCTGGTCCCAGGCGCGGCAGCGGAAATGGTAGGTCTGCCCATCCTGGCCGTCATAAAAGGTGGCCGAGAGGGCCATTGTCGTGCTGATCCAGGTCGACCAGTCCGCGGTCGGATCCCCGCACTCCTCTTGGCAGAACTGCAGCTCATAGCCCGCCAGCCCAGAGCCATCGTCCGCACCGCTCCAGGAGACCTGGAACGTGTCCCGGCTATAGTCGGGCAGTGCATGGACCTGCGAGCTGGGCGGGAGGCCATCCACGACGGTCGCGGCATCCGGGTCGCTCGGCCAGGGCTCGATGTTGCCGGTCCCGTCCGTTGCCCGGACGCGAAAGCCATAGCTGTGGCCGTCGTTGCCCTGTGCAAAGAGGGCCGTTGTCGTGGTCACGGCCGTCAGCCATTTCAGCCAAGAGCCAGGTTGCTGCGCGCATTCGTCCAGGCAGTATTGCACATCGTAGCGCACGATGCCGGCGAGATCATCGGTGCCACTCCAGGTCACCGTAAAAGTGGGCGGGCTATAGGCCGGCAGGAGATCCACTTGAGAGACGGGGGGGACGTTGTCCACGGTCGTGACGGCCTGCGGCCAGACCGGCCAGTTCCCCACGTGACCGGCCCGATCGCGGGCGCGGCAGCGAAAGGCATAGAGATGGCCATGCTCGGCGCCCTCGAAAAGTGTCGTCGTCACGGTAGTGTTGGAGAGCCAGTCCTGCCAATCGGCCAGCGGATCGTAGCAGTTGTCCTGGCAGATCTGCAGGTCATAAGAGGCGATCCCCGAACCACTATCCAAGCCACTCCAACTGGCTGCAAAAGGTGCCCGGCTGTAGGCCGGCAGGGGTTCCACCCGCGAGGTTGGGGGCTGGGAATCGATCACCGTGCTGGCCTGGGCCTGCTGGGGATAGTCCTCCTGGTTGCCGGCGTGGTCCCGTGCCCGCGAGCGAAAGTAGGCGGGGCCATCCTCCCCGGCGAACCAGTCATAGATATGGGTGGTGGCGGTGATCCAATCGTACCAGAGCGCCTCGTCGGGTTGGGTGCAGTTGAGCCGGCAGGCTTGAATGTCATATTCGGCAATGCCCGAGAGGGCATCCTGGCCGGTCCAGAACACCAGCATGGGGTTCAAGCTATAGGCCGGCAGTTCCGAGACCGTCGAGGTGGGCGGCAAAAGGTCCACCGTAGTGGCGGCGTCAGCGGCGCTGGGCCAGGCCTCGATGTTGCCGGCATTGTCGCGGGCGCGGCAGCGGAAATGATAGGTCTGGCCGTCCTGGACGTCGGCGAACGAGGCCGTGGTGTCCATCGTGGCGCTCAACCAGGCCTGCCAGCCCAGGGACGGGTCGGCGCAGTCGCCCTGGCACACCTGCACGTCATAGCCGGCCAGGCCGGAGGTGGCATCCTGGCCCTGCCAGGAGACAGCGATGCTCCCCGGACTGTAGGGCGGCAGTTCCGCCACCGCCGAGGCGGGCGGGCTCAGGTCCACCGTGGTGACCGCATCGGGCTGGGCCGGCCAGGGCTCGACGTTGCCGGCCACGTCCGTGGCCCGAGAGCGGAAGGCGTATCTATGACCATCCTGGCCCTGCGAGAAGGTGGCAAAGAGAGGGATGGGATAGTTGAGCCAGTCCTGCCACGGCCCCGTCCCGTTCTGGCGATACTGTATCTCGAACAGGGCGATGCCCGACTGTTGGTCCGAACCAAACCAGGTGACCTCAAAGGTCGGGCTGGCCTGGTAGGAGGGCAGGGTCGCGATGGACGAATTGGGCGGCGTCGTATCCCCGGGTGTGGGGGTCGGGCTGGGGCTGGGGCTGGGTGTGGGGACGGGCGTAGGCGGTGGGTACGAACCGTCCGGGAAGGGGGCCGGAGGGTTCGGTGTGGATATCCCGGCCGGTCGTTCCGGGCCCTCATGGCCGTCTTGCACCGCGTGGGCGGCCTGCCCGTCGATGTGGAGCAGCAGGGGGAAGAATTGGCAGACTTGGGCGCCCTGGCAGGGGTCGAAGGGGTGGTCCAGGACGAAATCGTGGATGGCGTACTGCAGCGAGGTGTCCTTGATGGCATAGGGCCGGTAGGGAGTGCCATCGCAGGTATTGCCCCCGCCATCGGGCCAGTGGTAAGGACAGATGATGTTCGCCCCACAGTTGTACAGATTTTCCAGGGCCTGGTAGTGCACGGCATAGCCCGGGTCCTGGCAATCCCAGTCGATGGGGTTCCATTCCATCAGGCCCCAGCGGTCGCGCTGCACCCGCCCATCGGCCAGGTCCGCCACCTGCTGGAAAAAGGTCGTATAGTGGGCGTCGTGCCAAATCGGGGGAGCGCTGTCGCTGGCCATGCTGGCCGCCGTGAGATCGTAGGCGGTCAGTCCGACCTGGGTATTGGTCAACTGGGCCGTCCAGATCGGACTGCAAAAGTGCTCGCGGGGTTCGGGGTCGGCCGCCTGGTGCGTAAAGACGAGCCGGGCGGGGAAACCCCCGGGCGGGTTGTCCATCTCGCAGCCCTCTGGGGCAGCGCCGTCGGCATAGGGGCAGCCCCAGAGATGATAGGGGGATTCGGGATTCTCGTTGGGATACTGCCGGCAGGTGGCCCAGTCGGACACTCGCTGCAGCCAGGCCCGCACGGACTTTTGGCGGAACAGGGTCCAGGAGTCGATATAGTTCTGGTTGTAGGGAACGGGGCCGGACTGTTCGGTGTAGACGCACTGCCAGGGCTGGTAGCCGGCCACGTCGTACTGACACTGGGGCGGATTGTTCTGCACGGAATAGCCATCGCCCAGTTGATCGGGCGAATCGACCCGGTGGTTACCGTACCAGCCCTGCAGGGCGGTGCCCATGGTCGCGTTCAATTCGTCCAGGTTGCCGGCGAAACGCAGCAGCATGTTATCAGCAAAACCGTGCCGCATGCCGCCGGTGCAGTACTCGGGCGCGGGCGCGGGGCTGATCGCACACTGGTCGGGGTAATTTTCCCGATAGTCGAACTGGTCCTGGTAGTCCAAGGAGACCTGTCGGTCCCAGGGGTTATAGTTGCAGGGCTGTCCACCGCAATCCGTCCACGCTTCCAATTCGGGCCAGGCCGCGTACAGCGAGCTCATCGCGCTCTCGGTGTCGATGCTGATGCCGGCCAGCAGGTGTCCCTGGGTGCCGGCCCGAAAGTTGTGCAGCCAGCAGAGTGCCTGTTTCAGGTTGCGTTCTTTGTAGTACTGGAACTCGCGCTGCAGTATCCAGTCCAGGTCGGGCGAGGTGAGGTTAATGTCCCCGGCGAAAATGTCCTGCGGAGGATATCTCTCCTCGTCGTACCAGGGCAGGGGTAATTCCGAGACCCGATCCGGGTCGACCAGGTGCATATTGTTCTCGGCCTGCTCCAGCAGGTACTGGACCAACTGCCCGTAGCCAGGCCAGCCGCTGCCGGCCCACTGCTGCCCGTTCAGGTGAATCAGGATGGGCGTGTCCGAGGCCACCGCCAGCGAGAGTACGTAGCGGAGGATATTCTCGTTAAAGTTCATCTCGCCGTCATTGTCGACAAAGCCCAGGTAAAAGATGGGCACGGAAAAGCCGATCTGCACGTTGGGATTGCCATGTTCTGCTCCCAGTCGGGCGCGCATATCCTGCAGGGTGAGCAGGTCCTGGTTGCCGCCGGTCTCCCAGCAGGTACTGGGGCAATTCAGCGGACCGTCGCAGCCGCAGCACAGCGTATGGTGATCCCATTGGCCCGAACCGCAGCCGGATGCGTTCTGTCCAAAATCTGTAATGGGCATAATGTAAAGGGTGCCGGCCCCGGCTGGCCGTTCCAGCGGACAATAGGGATAGGGGCTGCTGGGCGGCGCCTCCGGTTGGGGCGCGTTCTCGACCGTGGACCAGTTATGGTCCCGGTACAGCCAGGTATCCCCCCAGGACTGCCCGACTATCTCGCTGCGCCCCCCGTACAACAGCAGGGCCTTTTGCGTCTGCTCGTAGACCATGGCGTGGCCGGCGCGCGCGGCGGCGGATTGCGGCGTGGCTACCCGACGCCAGCTATGGCCGTCGTATTCCCAGGTATCGTCCAGCAGGCGACCGTCCTGGCCATAGCCGCCAAAGAGGACGACCACCTGGCGCTCCGGGTCGTAGGCCATGGCGGCCTCCGCCCGGGGCGGCGGCTGCGGTGCCAGGTCTAGCTTTTGCCAATTGCGGCCGTCGTACTGCCAGGTGTCGCCCAGCACACTTTGCTCGTCATGGCCGTATCCGCCAAAGAGGAGCGTAACCTGGTCGTGCTCGTCGTAGGCCATGCTGTGCCCGACCCGCTTGGAGGGCGCCTGGCGCGGCTGCAGCCGGCGCCAGTCCTCCCCGTCATACTCGCTGGTCTCGTCGGCATACACACAGCCGGCTTTTTCACACCACTTGCCGCCGAAAAAGACGAGGCGCTGGCGAGCCTGGTCGTAGGCCGCCGCCCCATAGACGCGGTTGGGGCAGGGCAGTGTCGTCGTGAGCAGCGTCCAATCCAGCCCGTCGTAGGCCCAGGTCTCGGCGTAATAGTTGCTGCGCAGCCCCAGCAGGATCGTTTGACCCCGCTCGGCATCATAGGCCATGGTATAGCCCTGGTCCAGGCAGGGGACGCGGGTGGTGTGGATGGGGGACCAGGCCTCCCCATCGTACTCCCAGGTGGCGTGCTGTACAGGATCCCAGGTGCAGGGGCTGACATAGAGCACGCTGACCCCGCGCTGGCGGTCGTGGACCAGCGCCGGCCGGGTTGCCGGCGGGGGGGCCTTCTCCTCGTCCCCGGACTCGCTGGGGTCCGGCTCAGATCTGGGCGGTAGCAGGAACAGGTCCTCAGGCGGAGCGATCGGCTGCAACTCGCTGGAGGCAGTGTCCGCCGGGTGGAACCAGGCGGCCTCGCTGGGGCCACCGCCCAGTGCTTGTAGGCAAATCTCCAGAACAATGACGAGCAGGCAAAACAAACGCGGTCTTTTCATGGCAGAACTCCTTTCCTGTAATCTCCCTATCCTAGTGATGAATCCGTTTGGTCCAAGGGGCTTTCTTGCCCTGGCCTCCCAGGTGCGAATATAGCGGAGCAGCAGGCTTCAGGGGGCCACCTGTCGCCAGGTCAGCCCATCGAATTCCCAGGTATCGGCAAAGGCCGGGCCTGGCCCCTCGTCGTGGCCCCCGTAGAGCAGGACGACCTGCCGTTCCTGGTCAAAGGCCAGCGTATGGTCGGCGCGCGCTGGCGGCGAGAGCGGCGGGTTCAACTGGCGCCAGGTGCTCCCGTCAAATGCCCAGGTATCGTCGAGATAGCCCTCCTGGCCATAGCCGCCAAAGAGCAGCAGGACGCCGCGGGAGCGGTCATAGACCAGCGCGCCGCCGCCCCGGGCCGGCGGCGAGGTCTCTGGCGACAGGCACCGCCACTCCTGGTCCAGGAGCCAGGTGTCGGCCAAGAGTCGACCGCCGGCCGAACCGCCAAAGAGCAGCACCGCCCCCCGGTCGGCGTCGTAGGCCATGGCCTGACCGGCTCGGGCTGGTGGGCTAATCGCGGTTTCGAGCACTTGCCAGGAGGTACCGCTATAGACCCAGGTCTGGTCAAAGTAGAGGCAGCCGTGTTTCTCGCACCATTTGCCGCCAAAGTAGAGCAGGCGATCCCGGGCCTGGTCATAGACCATGCCGCCATAGGTGCGAAAGGGGGCTCCGGCGGTCCACCGCCAGTTGCTGCCGTCGAATTCCCAGGTCTGGCCGGTGTAATTGCCCCGCAGGCCACACAGAACGGCCCGCCCACGCCGCCGGTCATAGGCCAGGCGATAGCCGGCATCGAGCTGGGGCCGGTCCGAGGTGGCTATCGACTTCCACTCCTGCTCCTGGTATTCCCAGGTTGGCCAGCCGGCGTACAGTACGGTGGTCTGCCGGTCGGGGGCATAGGTCATGGCGGGGGAATAGGCGGCCGGCGGATCCTGAGGGATGGCCCAGTCCCTTCCCAGGAAGGGCAGGACGCTGTGGTAGATTCGGCTGACCTGGCGCCAGTTCGTGCCATCGTACTCCCAGACATCGTTGAACCATTCCCCGGCCCGATGCCCGCCAAAGAGCAGCAGCACCTCTCGGTCCTGGTCATAGACCATGGCGTGGGCGGTGCGGGCCGCTGGTGCGTCGGGGGGAGCCAATCGGCGCCAATTCTGGCCATCGTATTCCCAGGTGTCGTTGCGGTAGCCATTCTGGTCGTACCCGCCAAAGAGGATGATCACCTGGCGGGAAGCGTCATAGACCATGGCGTGGCCGCTGCGCGCCGAGGGAGATTGGAGCGATGGAAGCGGCTGCCAATCCTGGCCATCGTAACGCCAGGTGTCCCCGGCATACTCCTGCTTGGTGATGCCGCCAAAGAGCAGCGTGTGGCCCTGGGCTGTATCGTAGGCCAGGGCGTGTCCCACCCGCGCCGCCGGGGTGTGCGTCGTGGTGATCGGCTGCCAACGCTGACCGTTGTACTCCCAGGTCCGGTCGGAACTCGGGCAGTAGGCCTGCTCGCACTCGATCCCGCCAAAGGCGACCGTGAGCTGTCGCGCCTCGTCGTAGGTCATCGCCGCTCGTGGCAGAGCAAAACCGGCGGCAAAGGCCCACTGCCCGGCGCCATATTCCCAGGTGGCTCCCTGGCGATCACTGCGGCCGCCCAGCAGCACTACCTGGCGGGACGCGTCGTAGGCCATGGCGTAACCGGGCTCCAGGTAGGGAGGGCTGGGTAGTTCCTGCCAGTGCTGTCCGTCATACGCCCAACAGGCGGATTGCCATTCATTCGTCAGATAGAGAACGCTCAACCGGCGGACGGGATCGTAGGCCAGCGCCGGATACTGCCAGGCCGGCGGGTGGGCCAGGCTCCGCTTGGGGCCGGATTGGGGCAGGGCGAAAAGATCACCCGCCAGCAGGGCCAGGCGCGCCGGGAGTTCACCCGGTGGGGCGGGGCCGACCCGCGCGTAGCCCGGGGGCAGCCCCCCCGCCGGGGAAAACAGCAACAACAGGCACAACAGCATCAGTAGGGATTTCATCGCTTCTCCTTTCGGGCCGGCAACGGCCCTCCAACTTCCAACTTCCAACTTCCAACTTCCAAACTGCAACCTCTACTCCCCTACCTCGCAGTAACGGCCGGTCTGCCCCTGGACAGAACCATAGATCACCGTCCGCGTTCCTGGCAAGAGCAGGCGGGGGATGAATCCACGGGGCGTCTCGAGCGGCTCCCAACTCGCGCCCTCGTCCACGGAGCGGTGCTGGCGGGTGTACAGCGCGCCGCAAGAGGGATTCAGCGCGATCCAAGAGGGTGCATAGATCCCGCCGTGCACCTGCCAGGACAGGCCGGCGCTGAGGCACTGCCAGTGTTCTCCCCCATCGGGGGAGCGCCACAGCTTTCTTCCGGCCAGGTAGAGCTGCCCCCGGTGCTCATCGAGGGCCAGGCGGCCGCTGTCCTTGTGGAGCTGCCGCCAGGTTTCCCCGCCGTCCGGTGAGCGGAACAGGCCGGCCCCCTCCTGGGCGGCATAGAGGGCCCCATCCAAGGGATCGCACAAAAGCTGGCCGATGATGCCGGGAAAGGCGTGCGGGCCGAGCCCTCGCGGTTCCGGGCAGGCCGGCTGCCAACATACGCCGCCATCACTGGAGCGATACAGCCGGCCGCCTTCAGTCCCGGCGTACAAGACGTCCGTTCGGAACGGGTCCGCCGCCAGGGCAAAGATGCACTCTTGCTGCAGGCCGTGCTGGGGCTGCTGCCAGGATTTGCCCCCGTCGTCGGAGCGATAGATCCCCGCCCGAGGTGTAAACGGCCGCAGGTTCCGCCGTACGGCGTGCAGACGGGAGGGCTGATGCGGGTCCACCAGCAAAATGTGAGGATAACACAGCTCTTGGTTCAGCAGTTCCCAGTGTCCGCCCCGGTCTCGAGAGACAAAGAGGCCCTCCGTCCCTCCCAGGTAGAGCAGGCCGGGGTCGTGCGTCGACTGGGCGACGGCCCCGATTGGCCCCGTGAACAGTGAGAGGATGGAAAATTCTCCCTGGTAGCAGCAGCCAAGCGGCAGGAGTGGCCACCAGATCGAGGGCGCCTGTCCCGAGGATCCCCTGGTGAGCGAGAGATCAAGCCTTGGCCGTGCGGCGAATAGCGAGAGGCAGTTCATGGCGGTTCTCCCTTTGGCATAATATTCCCAAGTCCTGCCCCTAGTATATCATAGAGAGGTTATTTTGTCAAGTATATTCCACATTCTCTTTGAATGAGTAAGCCTAGGTGAGGGGGTTCGGCACAATGAGTTCAGGGCAGCACAAAGCTAAAGGAACCGAGCAGGGCGTGGCGGAACCAGGCCAGTGCGGCCATCTCGAACGAGGCCAGCAGGGTGCCCCAGAGCAGCAGGGCCAGCACTTCTGCCCAACGGTGGACGCGGCCGATGCGCCGGCTGGCCACGGCGACCAGCAGCGTATTGACCAGGCCCAGGGCCAAAAACAGGCCGGCCAGGCTGAGCAGGCTCAGGGGATAGAGGGAGTAGCGGGGATGCCAGAGGAGCAGCAGGTCGAGCGGTGTTACGGCCAGCAGGATCCAGCCCAACTCGCCCAAGTTGGGGATGCTGCGCTGCTCGGAGGGTTGTTGCCACAGGCTCATGTGCAGGATGGGCATAAAGACCCCGGCCAGGGCAATGCCCTCCAGTGTGCCGGTGAGCAGGCGCAGGGTGTGATGAGGTTCGTAGGCGTGGGGCAACCCGGGAAAGAGGCTGAGGTAGGAATTCAGCCCATCGACGCCCACCGCGGCCAGGAACAGGAGCAGCAGCAGCAGTACTCCGGGCGGCGGCAAGTTGGCCGGCCGGCGTCTCCCGCGCAGAAAAGAGACGACAAATGTGCTCAAAAAGCCCAGGTAAATGCCGCTGCAGCGAATGCAGAGGGGCATCGCGGCGCCGCCGATGACAAAGGTGCGCTGCTGGATGCGGTGGCAGACCCCGGCGCCCCAAAAGCCCAGGCCCTCGCCGGCGTGGAGGGGAAATAAAAAGAGGGCCAGCAGGAGCAAAAGCAGCGGCAGCCCCCAGGCGCGCGCCGGGAGGGGCTGATCGGCTTGATCCCCACGCGGAGGTGTAGTAGAATAGGAGGGGGAGAGGAGGGGGTGTTCTTTCGGCGGGGCCGGGGGGGTGGTGTTGCCCGTCTGGAGTGGGGGTATGGGCTTGTCGGAGGAGAAGCTTTCCAGGCTGTCTGGAGGGCTGGAGGAGGTAGGTAGATGCGCCATTTTATCAGTGGTTTCTTTTGGGGCTTGGTGTTGGGTTTTGTGAGTTGGCGGTGGTTGCTCCGGCGTCAGGGGGATGGAGCGGATCTGGACATTCCGCTGCCCTCCCAAGCCGCTCCGGAAGCGGGTCCGGTACCCGGACGGATCATGGTCCGGGCCGGCCTGGAGCAAGCGGAGGCGCCCGAGGATGACCTGACGGCTCTTTACGGGATCGGCCCGGTGTTTGCCCAACAACTGCAAGAGGCCGGGATCCGCAGCTACGAGCAGCTCGCCGCTCTGGGGGCGGAAAAGGTATCCGAGCGTTGTGGGGTAGAGCTGGGGCGGATCCAGCGGGACGATTGGATCGGCCAGGCCCAAGCCCGGATCCGGGAGGGGAGCGAGGCTTAGAGGGAGGACCGCCGTTTGCTGCCTGCTCCAAGCCGGGCCCCTGGATGCACAGAATAGATCATTTGGCTGTAGCCTGGCCTTGTGGGCCTCGCGATTACTTGCCCCGTTCCCGGGCACATTCAATGCACAACTGGGCCTGGGGGATGATTTCCAGTCGAGCCCGATCAATGCGCTTTCCACATTTGCGACAGATCCCATAGCTACCCGCTTCGATACGACGCAGTGCCTCGTGGATCGAATCAATTTTTTCCTGAAGCCTCTGGGCCAGGGCCAAGTTGAGCTCCCAGGTATGGATGGCCGGATCTCCTTCACCCAGGCTATAGTCCCCACGATATTCCAGGCGCTTTTCAATCTCGACCATTTCGGCCTGTGCTTCCTGCAGCTCCCGTTCTAGCCGGACTTTTTCTTCCTGCACCTCGACCTGGCTGAGTTGCTCCTCGGGTACAGTATCCATGTTACTCCTCCTCCTGTTCCGGCAGATCGGCCAGACTGCTGGCTGGGACCTGCGTTTCTACGTTCTCTGTTGCCGCCGGCTCTGATTTGGCCGGGGGGGGCGCCTGGCGGTTCAGCCAGTCCTCCCGCTCCGACTTGCGCACCCGGCGCAGGCTCAAGCCCAGTCGACGGCGGGTCCCATCAATACGGATCAAGCGGGCCAGGGCCCGCTGCCCCAGAGCAAGTTGTTCCTCACTATAGCCGCTCTGTTCAACGTCGTTCTTGGAGACAAAGCCCAAGGTGCCGTCGTCCAGCATTAGAAACAGGCCGGCCCCAGTTTTTCGAATGATCTGACCCTCCACCAACTGTTTTAGTTCATAGCCCTCGGTCACTGTAGGCCAGGGATCTGGATAGGTCTGCTTCAGGCTCAACGAAATACGTTCGCGCTCTCGGTTGATACGAATTACCTTAACCTCAAGCTCTTGTCCCTTGCTGGCGATCTCGCAGGGGTGCTCTACGCGGAACCAGGCCAGTTCGCTGTGGTGGATCAGGCCGACCACGCCGCCCAGGTCGACAAAGACACCATAATCGGTGACTCCCTGCACCCGTCCCCGATACAGCCGGCCTTTTTGCAGTCGTTCCAGGGCTTTTTCGCGCAAGTTCTCTTGGTTGCTCACGCGGCCCTGGGCCTCGGAAAAGATCAGTCGCCGCCGGCGGCGATCCACCTCGATGACCTTCAGGGGCACCTTTTGGTCCACAAACTGGGCCAGGTAGGACAGCTGCTGTTCGTGGGGGCGATTGCGGGCAAATCCGCTTACCTCGGAGGTGGGCACGAACCCGCGAATGTGGCCAAAGTGGACGATCAGGCCGCCCTTGTTGTAGCCGCTGACGAGGCCCTCCCAGAGTCTCTCCTCCTGGAGCAGTTCCTCGGCCTCTATCCAGTCGCGCTCTTTGCGGGCCAGGTAGATAGAGAGATGGACTTTTTCCTGCTTGAGGTCCACCCCGGTGACATAGACGAGTACTTGCGTCTCTGTCTGGATGGCCTCGCGTTCTTCCGCGGGCAGACGCTCCAGGTCGTTCGTTGGGACCAGGCCCTGCTCGCCGTGCTGTAGCTGGACCAGGGCCCCCTTTTTCGAGAGGGATAGCACCTGTCCCCAGCGCAAGTCGCCGCGACGCAGTTGTTGGCGGTCGGCCGTCTTTTTAAAGAGGTCGGCCATTGAGGGCATATCTTGTTCCAGACCTAGGTTTCCATTCACAATGATCCTCCGGCACACTCGTTGTTGTCAGCTGCTTGGGCGGAAGGAAAAATCCACCGCTCTCACCAGGAAGGGAGAACGGCCGGTTCTGCTTTTCGCGCTATAGATGTCGGGGGCGGGTCCAGGCTGCTCGCTTCCGGGCGAGGCCTGTGAATAGAGCGGTGGCAGGCTTATTCCACCTAATTTGCCCACCGTAAGGCGCACAAGAAAAACACGGCCCACTTTTAACTTTTGCTCCAAGCCGTTCAGCGCCAGGGCGCCGGCCAGGAGAGAAAAGCCAGGGCGACAACATCCTGCCGTCCTTGAGCGGAGCAGTGCCTGTTGGCACATAAAACCGCGGCGGGCCGCCAATGTCCGCCGCCAAGCGGAAAGTAAATCGTATCTCCGTGCAGCAGCAGGTTAGCTTTTCCTTATTATACTGCAAAGGAAGGGCTTCGTCAACCTTTGCTTGACCGCCGGGCGGCCCTATGGTATACTCAGCCAAGAGATACAGGCATCGAATGGGAGTACTAGGCCCATATATTCAGAGAGCGGCCGGTCGGTGCAAGGCCGCAGGACGGATCGAACTCGCCCAGGAGCCGTGCCAGCGAACGGATCCCCAGTAGTTGACGACGTTTTCCCGCGTTAAGGGTGCCGGAGAGGGCGGCCCTTTCCGTAACCGGGCCATCAAGCAGGGTGGTACCGCGGAATCCCTCCGTCCCTGGTGTGGGATGGGGGATTTTGCTGGTCTTTTCGTCAGCCAGGTTGGAGGGTTCCATGTCAGAACGTTACGAGCCACAAGCAATCGAGTCAAAATGGCAGCAGCGTTGGGAGGAGAGTGGTCTCTACCGCACCGTAGAGGATCCGGGCCGGCCCAAATGGTACTTTTTGACCATGCTGCCCTATCCCTCGGGGGACCTGCACCTGGGGCATTGGTACGCCATGGCGCCCTCTGATGCCCGGGCCCGACACCTGCGTATGCAGGGCTACAATGTCTTTTTCCCCATTGGCTTTGACGCTTTTGGCCTGCCGGCCGAGAATGCAGCGATCAAGCGGGGGATCCACCCCCGGGAGTGGACCTACAGCAACATCGAGCGCATGCGCGAGCAGCTCCGTTCCATGGGCGCCATGTGGGCCTGGGACCGCGAGGCCATCTCTTCGGATCCGGCGTACTATCGCTGGACCCAGTGGTTCTTTTTGCAGTTCTACAAACGCGGCCTGGCCTACCGACAGCACTCGCCGGTTGACTTTTGCCCCCAATGCAACACGACCCTGGCCCGCGAGCAGGTCTGGGGGGAGGATCGCCACTGTGAGCGCTGTGGCACCCCGGTGATCAAAAAAGAGCTGGCTCAGTGGTTCTTTCGCATCACCGACTATGCCGAGGAACTGCTGGATTTCTCCTCCATTGACTGGCCCGAACGGGTCAAGTTGATGCAGACCAACTGGATCGGGCGCAGCGAGGGAGCGAACGTGACCTTTCGCTCTGACCAGGGCGACGAGATCGTCGTCTTTACCACCCGGCCGGACACCCTCTGGGGGGCGACCTTTATGGTTCTGGCCCCGGAGCATCCACTGGTGGACAAGCTGACGCAGCCCGAGCAGCGCCAGGCCGTGCAGGAGTATCAGCACCAGGCGGCCCGGCAGTCCGAGATTGAACGGTTGGCCGTGGACAAGGAAAAAACGGGCGTCTTTATCGGCAGCTATGCGATCAATCCGGTCAACAACGCGCCCGTGCCCATCTGGATCGCCGATTACGTACTGATGGGTTATGGCACCGGGGCCATCATGGCCGTGCCGGCCCACGACGAGCGGGACTTTGCGTTCGCCCTCCGCTTCGGCCTGCCCATTCTGCCGGTGATTGCCCGCCCAGACGGCCGGGCCAAGTCCTTTGTGCCCCCGGAGACGATGGAGGAGGGTTTTGTACAGGCGCTCAAGCTGGCGGGCATCCCCTACGAGCAGGATCTGGGGGGGCTCTACGTCACCTTGACGGCGGAGCAGGTCGAGGCCTATCTGGCTCTGGCCCAGGAACATCTGCGGCCGGGCTGTTGGAACGAGGTGGTGGGCAGCGGCTGGGCCTTTGTCTTTGAGCAGGACATCCTTTACCTGGATTCCCTGGCTGGCGAGCGCGAGATCCTGGAGCGCTGCCAGGCCCTGGAGCCGGCCGTGGGGGACAAACGCACGGTCATGGACATGCTCTGGGACTGCCAGTTCTACCGGGATATCCTCTACCACGACGCCTACAGCCGCATGATCTTTTCGGGGCCGTTGAGTGGCACACCGGGCGACCAGGCGGTGCGGCGGACCATCGACTGGCTGGCGGAGCGGGACCGCGGCGAGTTTGCCGTCAACTATCGTCTGCGCGATTGGCTGATCTCGCGCCAGCGCTATTGGGGTGCGCCCATCCCGATCGTCTACTGCCCCGACTGCGGCATTGTGCCAGTTCCGGAGGAGGAGCTGCCCGTGCGGCTGCCCCAGGACGTCGATTTTTTGCCCACCGGCGAGTCGCCGCTCAAGCTGCACGAGGGCTTTCGGCATACGAGCTGTCCTCAGTGTGGCCGGCCGGCCGAGCGTGAGACCGACACGATGGATACCTTTGTCTGCTCCAGTTGGTACCAGTACCGCTATCTCAGCCCCCATGATGAGCAGGCGCCTTTCGACCCCGAGGTGGGCCGTTACTGGCTGCCGGTGGACCAGTACACCGGGGGGGTGGAACACGCCACCATGCACCTGATCTACACGCGCTTTTTTACCAAAGTAATGCGGGATATGGGCCTGGTCTGGTTTGACGAACCCATGCAGCGCCTCTTTAATCAGGGGCTCATCCTGGGGGAGGATGGGGAAAAAATGAGCAAGTCTCGGGGCAACGTCGTCGCCCCCGATGATCTGGTGGAGCAGTATGGTGCCGATACGGTGCGCTGCTTTTTGATGTTTATTGGTCCCTGGGACGAAGGGGGGCCCTGGAACAGCCAGGGCATTGAGGGGGTCCATCGATTCCTCAACCGGGTCTGGACCGTGACCACCGAGCGGCCCGAGCGGGCGGATGGCTCACCCCACCTGGACGAACAGGGCCTGCGCCGGTTGACCCATCGCACCATCCAGATCGTCAGTGACGACATTGCGGGTTTCTGCTTCAACACCATGCTGGCCCGCTTGATGGAACTGACCAACGCCCTGATGAAATTACATAGGACCCCGCTCTGGGGCAGCCCGGCCTGGCATGAGGCCATCGAGGCCCTGGTGCTGATGTTGGCCCCGCTGGCTCCCCACCTCAGCGAGGAGATGTGGTCCCGCCTGGGGCGTCCCTACAGCGTGCACGACGCCTCCTGGCCCGCCTACGACCCAGCGTTGGCCGCCCTACAAGAGGTCGAGATCGCGGTGCAGATCAACGGCAAGGTACGCGCCCAGTTGGTCATCCCCACCGATTTGCCCGACGAGCAGGTGCGCCAACAGGTGCTGGCCCTGGACAAGGTGCAGCAGTACCTGCAGGGTCTGCAGATCGTGCGCGTGATTGTGGTGCCCAACCGCCTGGTGAATATTGTCGTCAGGCCGGACCGCGGATAAGCGATCGACGAGGAAGGCGATGGAAGCGTCGCCCCGAATTCTGAGCGAATTGCGCCGGCTGCCCTGTTTTGAAGGCATTCCGGACCAGGAACTGCACGTGTTGGCGGCCCTGGGGGTCTTTCGCGTGTTTGCCCCCGACCAGCGCATTATCGTTGAGGGGGAGGAGGGCGAGCATCTCTACCTGATTGTGGAGGGGCAGGCCCGGGTGACAACGCTGGACCGGGCCGGGCGGCGCACCCTGCTGGCCGTCCTGGAGGTGGGCGACTTTTTTGGCGAGGGCAGCATGTTCACGGGCCAACCGCGTTCGGCCACGGTACAAGCCCTGGGGGACTGTTGGACGCTGCAGCTTCCCCGGGATGCCCTGCGCCAGGAGTTGCAGGCCGCCCCCGCCCTGCGTGCCGCCCTGTACAAAGCCCATCGCAGCCGGCAAATTGTCACCGGCCTCAGCCGCGTCCCCCTCTTTAGCACCCTGCCCCGAGAGCAGCGACTGGCCCTCGCCCAACATCTCCGGCCTCGCTCGTATGCTCGCCAGACGGTGATTATCCGCGAAAATGAGGAGGACGCCTCGCTCTTTTTGATCACCTGGGGGCAAGCCGCGGTAGTACAGCATCACGACACCGCTCAAGAACAGGCCCTGACCACGCTGGAAGCGGGGGACTTTTTTGGAGAGATGGCCCTGCTGATGCAGCGTCCTCGCTCTGCCACCATCTGGGCATTGAGCCGCCTGGAGGCCCTGGAACTTGCCGAGGCGGATTTTCGCCAGTTCTTGGAGGAACGGCCCTCCTTTCGCCAGGCCATCGAGGAGGCGGTCGCGGCCAGGCTGCAGCGCACCCTGGAGGTGCAGGTCGACCCCCATATGGCCCAGATCCTCAATCACGTTGTCCTGGGGGAAGCAGCCGTGGCCGATCGCCTGTTGATCCGGGAGCGCATGCGCTGTCCGCAGGGCTGTCGTCGCTGCGAGGAAGCCTGTCGGCAGCGCTTTGGCCAGTCCCGTCTGCACTTGGATGGGGTGACGTTGGGCTATGTGACCATTCCGGTGGCCTGCCGGCACTGCCTCTATCCCGAATGCGTCTCGGCTTGTCCCTGTGACGCCCTCGAGTGGGACAGTGCCGGCCGGCTTTTTGTCAATGACCGCTGTCAGGGTTGCGGACGCTGCAGCCAGGCCTGTCCCTACGGGGCCATCGACATGGTGCGCGTTACACCAGAGCCGCAGCGGGGCCTGCTTGGCCGGCTGCTGGCCAACATCATGGGTGTGGAGCAGGCCGACGTCCCGGGGACCACGCCTAGACGCGCCGAAAAGTGCGATCTCTGTCGCGGTTACCAAGAACCGGCCTGCCTGGCGGCCTGTCCGACCGGGGCGCTTAAATTGGTGCAGGTGGATGAGTATTTCGGGGTGCTGGATTACCAGACTGGGCGGTAGGACAAGCGCTCTAGACCCCCACCGCTGAACGGCCCGCCCCGCTAAACCCGGCGCAAGCCCTCCAAATCCAACAATTTGATCTTGCCCCGATCCGTGCGAATCAAGCCCTGCGTGCGAAAGTCATTCAAGGTTTTGGTGACCGTCTCGCGATAGGTGCCGATCATCTCGGCCAACTGTTGATGGGTGTAACGATTGGCCAGGACGACCGTCCCAGTTTCTGTCGCACTCACGTGGCCCAATTGCAGCAGTATGGCCGCCAGTCGCTCGGGAACGCTCTTGAAGGCAAAATCCTCCAGTTTGCGCTCGGTTTCCACCAGCCGCCGGCCGATCAACTCGATCAAGCGCTGGGCCACGCGGGGCTCGGTCAGCAGTAGATCGTGGACCTCCCGCCGGTTCAGGGTGCAGACGATCGACGTCTCGATGGCCTCGGCAAAGCTTTCGTGCATGCCCTGTCCCAGCAGGGCCATCTCGCCAAAGACGGCCTTGGGTTCGAGAATGGCCGTGGTGAGGGCCTTGCCATCGGGGGAGAGGCGATAAAGCCGCACCCGGCCCTCTTTGAGGATGAACAGCACCTCCCCCCGCTCGTTTGGCGAGTAGATCAGTCGGCCGGTCTCGATGGTCGTCTGGGGCATACGCTGTTCCAGTTCAGCCAATTCCTCCGGGCTCAAGTCTTGGAATAGTTCGGTGGTCTGCAAGTAGCACGCCTGGTCGGTGTTCGGCACGAAGCACATCCTCTCCTCTATCTGGGCCAGCGTAAGCATTATATCCGGCCTCCAACCAAATTGCAAACGGGCGCGCTTGTTTTGCCCCCCATCGTGCGGTATAATATACCTGATATGTAGCAAATGATTGCTACAAAGGAGGCGATAGCCGTGCAAAAGCATACAAGTGGTCGGGCATCCCTGTTGGGATTAGGGGGCTATCTTTTGGGCGTGGACATTGGGGGCTATGGCCTGCAGGTGGCCCTGGCCAACGTGCAGGGGGAACTCTTGCAGACGCAACAACAGCCTCTGGATCGGGGCAGCGAGGCCTCGGAGGTTGTCCTGAGCGCTCTGGAAATGTGTCGGAGACTGCTGCATGAGAGCGAGATCCGCCCAGAACAGTTGATCCGCGCAGGCATTGGTTTTGGGGGGCCTGTCGATGCGGCGGCTGGCGTTACGATCGTTTCTCACCGTATGCCCGGTTGGGAGAACTATCCGCTGCGGCAGGTGTTTGAGGATAACTTTGATATTGTGACCCTGGTGGATAACGATGCCCGGGTGACGGCCCTGGGCGAAGCCACCTATGGGGCAGGCCAGGGAGTGCGGGATCTCTTTTACATCCACCTCAGCAGTGGGGTGGGCGGCGGCCTGGTCCTGGACGGACAGATCTACCGGGGCGCCACGACCACAGCCGGCGAGATCGGCCACACCTTGATCCTAGAGGATGGCCCGCTCTGTAGCTGCGGACGCCGTGGCCACCTGGAGGCCCTCGTCTCCGCTCCGGCCTTGATCGCCCGCGCCCAAGAGCTGTCCCGCGACGACCCCGGTCCTCTGCAGGCCTGGGCGCAGGAGAACGTGCGTGGGTTGCGCTTTCACCACGTCGTGGAGGCCGCTCGCCAGGGACACGCTCCCTGTCGCCAGGTGCTCGTCGAGGCCACGCACTACCTGGCCCTGGCCGTAAGCAATCTGGTCAATGTGATCAATCCCGAGTTGGTTGTTTTAGGCGGTGTCGTGGCCCGGGTGGCCGGCCCCGACCTGCTTGAGCCGCTCCAGCAAGAGGTCCGCTCCCTGGCCATGCCCGTTCCTGGCCAGGCCGTACGCATCGTGCCGGGCAAGTTGGGCGAGACCTCGGTCGTGGTCGGGGCCATCGCCCTGGCCAGGCACAGCCTGGAGGAATAAGCCCAACGGTGAGTGGCTGCCTTGACAGTGTGACCCTTCCGGTGTACCCTAACTGAGCCGGCCTGGTCAGAACCATGACTGGGCCCGGCGCAGCATATATGGGCCAATCGCTTGAGCCGCCCGGGCACTTTTGCACCCGTCCGCGCCGGACCTGTTTTGCAGGGCAGGAACGGTTCGGGACGGAGGATTGCAGCAATGCATGATTCAGAGCAAAACTTGTCCCCAACGACGGTCGATCCCGAGAGCATTCTTTCGCGGATGGAACAGGGCTGGCGAGAACTGGCCCAAGAGCCGGATTGCCAAGAGTTGATCGCGCTACTGGAAGCCTATGGCCCGCCGGACCAATTGGAGTTGGTCTGCCGGGCCTACGCCCTGGGCCGGCTGGCCCACGCCGGCCAAGAGCGGCTCTCCGGAGGGGATTACTTCCAACACCCCCTGGCCGTGGCGCGCATCCTCTTGGACTTGGAATTGGACGCCTATACTACCGCCGCGGCCCTGCTCCACGACGTGGCCGAGGACACCGAGATCACGCTGGACTTGATCTACCAGCACTTTGGTCAGGAGATCGGGGACCTGGTCAGCGGGGTCACCAAAATCACCCGTATCGAGGAGCGGCCGCTCAAGGACGAGCAGGCCTACAACCTGCGCAAAATGTTCCTGGCCATGAGTGAGGACGTGCGGGTCATTCTGCTCAAGTTGGCCGACCGCCTGCACAATATGCGGACCCTGGCCGCCATGCCGCCCGAAAAGCAGCGCAAGATCTCTGACGAGACCCTCGAGATCTATGCCCCGCTGGCCCATCGCCTGGGCATCTGGACCATCAAAACCGAGCTGGAGGACCTGGCCTTTAGCTACCTGAACCCCCAGTCCTACCGCGAAATCTCGCATTGGATGGACAACCGCCGCCCCGAGCGGGCCCGCATCCTCAATGAAATAGTGCAGGTCTTGGAAAAAGCGCTGCACAAGGCCCAGATCCAGGCCGACATTCAAAAGCGGGCCAAGGGGATCTATTCCACGTATCAAAAGAGCGAGCGGCGCGGCCAGATGCTGGAGCGCATCTATGACATCCTGGCGGTGCGCATTGTCGTCAGCGAGCTGCGCGAGTGTTACACCGCCTTGGGCATTGTACATAACCTCTGGCGGCCGATCCCCGGCCAGTTCGATGACTATATTGCCACCCCCAAGGACGGTATCTACCGCTCTTTGCACACCACCGTACTTTACCAGGGACTTCAACCCTTGGAGGTGCAGATTCGCGATCACGACATGCACCGCGAGGCCGAGTACGGCATCGCCGCCCATTGGCGCTATAAGGAACAGGGCCGGGTGGATCGTTCCTTTGAACAGAAACTGGCCTGGCTGCGGGAAACCATGGCCTGGCGCCAGGAAATGTCGGAGGACGATGCCCGCGCTTTTGTGGACAAGGTCAAGACCCAAGTTTTTCACGATCGCGTCTATGTCTTTACTCCCAAGGGGGACATCAAGGACCTGCCGACCGGGGCAACCCCGGTGGATTTCGCCTACAGCATCCACAGCGAGGTGGGCCACCGCTGTGGGGGCGTCCGCGTCAATGGCCGCTGGGTGCCCCTGAGCTACCAGCTCAAGACCGGGGACGTTGTGGAAATCCTCACCTCCAAGGCCGAAAAGGGGCCCAGCCGGGACTGGCTCTCCTACGTCGTCTCGCCCTCTGCCCGCGCCCACATCCGCCGCTGGTTCAAAAAGCGGCAGCGCGAGGAGAATGTCTCCCGGGGGCGGGAAATCCTGGAACGTGAGTTCCGCCGACTCGCTGTGGAATTGGACCTGAGGGATCTGACCCAGCGCATGGGCTATAACGACAGCGACGATATGCTGGCGGCCATTGGTTACGGTGACCTCAGTGTACACCAGGTCCTGTCCAAATTGCCCCTGCCTCGGGACGATCTCAAGGAAGAGCTGCAGGCGGGTTCGCCGCCCATGCTGCCCCTGCCGCCCACCCATCCCAGCGGGATCCGGGTGCAGGGGCAGCGCGGGATGCTGACCCGGCTGGCCGGCTGCTGCCAGCCCGTGCCCGGGGATGGGATTGTGGGCTATATCACCCGCGGCCAGGGGATTACGATCCACCGGGCCGATTGTCATAACATCCGCCTGCTCGAATCCGAGCGCCTGATCGAGGTGGACTGGGGCAGCGCAGAGAGCAAGCAGCGCTATCCCGTGCAGGTCTGTATCCAGAGCCTGGATCGAGTGGGACTATTGCGGGACGTCTCGTCCCTGGTGGCCGACAGCGGTGTCAACATGTCCTCCGTCCAGGTGGGCCGTCACGACGATGGCACGGCCACCTTCCGCTTGATCCTGGAAGTGGTCAGCCTGGACCAGTTGAGCACCATTTTGCAGCGGGTGGGGCAGATCCCCAACGTCCTCAATGTCTGGCGAGAAGCTGGCGGCGCCTCCCGCGGTGGGGTCTAGCCCGCTGGTGCTTTGGGCCCGCTTCGTAAATCGCGCTTACGCGAGCGGGCGGGCGCGGCTGATCGCCCCCCAATGGGTTCCCGGCACTGGACATTCAGCCCCAAAATTGCTACAATGGTTCACAGGAGGCCTGCCCGGCAGCCAGACCGGACGGGCCGAGAAAACACATCCATGAGCAGGAGGTTATTGATGGAACTGATCAAAGAAAAAGATGCCCAGGCGATCCAAGAGTGGTTTGAGGAACTGGAACAATCGGTCCGGCTGCTCGTCTTTACCCAGGAACACGAGTGTGAGTACTGCCGGGAGAACCGCGTCCTGGCCGAGGAAATGGCCTCCTTGTCCGATAACGTCACGGTCGAGGTCTATGATTTCGTCGACGATCGAGCCGTCGCCGAGGAGTATGGTGTGGATAAAATCCCGGCCATCGCCATCATCGGCGAGCAGGACTATGGGGTCCGCTATTACGGCTTTCCCGGCGGCTACGAGTTCACTACCCTGGTGGAGGACGTGATCGACGTCTCCAAGGGCGATCCGGGGCTCAGCGAGCAGACCATGGAGGCGCTGTCCAAACTGAGCCAGGACGTGCACCTGCAGGTCTTTATCACGCCTACCTGCCCCTACTGCCCGCGGGCGGTCCGTCTGGCCCACAAGTTGGCCATCGCCAGCGAGCGCATCCGCGCCGATATGGTCGAAGCCATTGAATTTCCCCACCTGTCCAACAAGTACCAGGTCTTTGGCGTCCCCTTGACCATCGCCAATGAGACCATCCGGCTGGAGGGGGCCATGCCCGAGGCGCGCCTGATCCAAGAGCTGCTGCGCGACCTGGAAAAACAGGCCCAGTCCGACGCGGATGCGGCCTGGCACGGCTAGGGGTTGGGCCATGGCCATGATGGAGATTACGGTGGTCCCCCTGGGAACGGCAAGCCCCAGCCTGAGCGACTATGTGGCGGAGGCAATCCGGCTGCTTGAGCAGGCCGGCGTTGAATACCGGCTGTGCCCGATGGGCACGACGATCGTCGGCGAGGTGGACGATCTATTGCAGTTGGCCCGGCGGATGCACGAACAGCCCTTTCTCCAGGGCGCTCTGCGCGTGGCCACCACCATCAAGATCGACGATCGCCGGGACAAGCCCCTGACCATGGAGGGCAAGATCCGGGCCGTGCGGGACAAGCTGCACCAGTGAAGCAGGGACCGATTTCCCTGGAACGAGCCCTGTCGATCCTTCTGGCCCAGCTTGCGCCGCTGGAGCCGGAGCAGCTTTCATTGCCGGGGGTACTGGGGCGGGTGCTGGCCGAGGACGTATCCGCTGACCATGACCTGCCCTCTTTTGCCAACGCCGCGATGGACGGCTATGCCGTGCGGGGGGCTGACATCACCGCAGCCCGGTCCGATGCCCCGGTAGGCCTGCAAGTCCTGGGCGAGGTTGCCGCGGGCCAGGGGCAGGCCCCGCCTGTTCGGCCGGGGACCGCTGTGCGGATCATGACCGGCGCGCCGCTGCCTCCCGGCGCCGATACGGTGGTCCCCTGGGAACAGACCGACCAGGGCCGCAGCGAGCCCGGCCGGGTGTATGTCCGGCAGGCCCTCCCGGCCGGCCGGCACGTGCGCCAGGCGGGTGAGGACGTCCGCCGGGGCGAACTGCTGCTGTGCGCCGGCCAGCGGCTGCGGGCGCCGGAAATCGGCCTGCTGGCCGCGCTGGGCCGTTCCCGGGTGAGGGTCACCCGCCGGCCTCGCCTGGCCGTCCTGGCCGGGGGCGACGAACTGGTCGAACCGGGTCGGCCCCTGGGCCCCGGCCAGATCTATAGCAGCAATGCCTACGCCCTCTCGGCCTATGTGCAGCGCTATGGCGGAGAGGCGCTGCGGCTGCCCCCCACAAGGGATACCCTGGAATCCCTCGCCGCCGGCCTGGAGCAGGCCCGGGAGGCGGGGGCCGACCTGGCGATCAGCAGCGGGGGTACCGCCCAGGGGGCCTATGACTGGGTGCACGAACTCTTGCGCCGGCGCGGCCGGCTGTACTTTCACAACCTGCGCCTGCGGCCCGGACGCCTGACTACCTTTGGGCGCTGGGGGGGACTGCCCCTGCTGGCCCTGCCGGGCAATCCCGCCTCGGCCCTGGTGGCCTTTGAGCTGCTGGGCCGGCCGGCCCTGCTCCACTTGCAGGGGCAGCGCGCCCTGCGCAAGCCGGAGGTGACGGCGCTGCTGCAGGAGGACGTGGGCGCTCACCAACATGCGCCCCGCTACCTGCGGGCACTGGTGCAGCAGGACGAGACGGGCGGCTTTAGCGCCCGCCTGACGGGGCCTCAGGGCACCGCTATGCTCAGCTCCATGGCCCGGGCCAACGCCCTGCTGGTCATCCCCGAGACGGCCTATCCCCGCGTCCCGGCCGGGAGCAGCGTGCGGGCCCTGATGCTGGATTGGCCGGAGGTGGAGTAGAGAAAAGAGGTAGGAGGCAAGACGATGCGAGAGACCCTTTCCGTACAGACGCAGCAGCGCAGCCAGATGTTGGACATTACCGCCCAGGTGCAGCAGGTCGTGAGCGGGCTGGGCGTGCAGGAGGGCCGGGTGGTCCTGCACTGTCCGCATACCACGGCCGGCCTGACCATCAACGAGGGCGCCGATCCCGCGGTGCGGGCCGATATCCTCGCGGCCCTGGAAAAGCTGGTGCCCTGGCAGGCCGGTTATCGCCACCAGGAGGGCAACGCCGCCGCCCACATCAAATCCAGCCTGATGGGGCATTCCCTGACTGTGCTGCTCGACCAGGGCCGTTTGGTCCTGGGCACCTGGCAGGCCATCTTTTTCTGCGAGTTCGACGGGCCGCGCGGCCGGCGGGTCTTGGTGGACGTGTTGGAGGGCTGACGCCGACCCGATTGGCCGCTTAATGTGACCCGGATTACGGAGTGGGCAGCCCCTTAGCCCTATAATACAAGTACTCCCTTCCCTAGTGCCCCTGGCGGATGGGTTGCTCAGGCAGGGGGGGCCATCCAATCCGCCAGGGGGGATTTATTTAAGCGGCCGGCCCGCTGATTTGACAGGGGACAGGGGGCATGGTACAATGATTTGGCGACGCGGGGTGGAGCAGAGGTAGCTCGTCGGGCTCATAACCCGGAGGTCGGCGGTTCGAATCCGTCCCCCGCTACTGTGACTGGAGCGCTGTCGAACCATGTGCTGGAAGGCTGTGGCCGGCAGCGGTGTTTAACCGGGTCCCGTTCCGCGTCCACGGAACGGGATTTTTAGTATTTAGGGCAAGGCCTTGAAAACACTGCAAAGGAAAAAACCCCATGTTTGAACTGGTTTTTCTGGGCACTGCCGCCTCGGCTCCCACCGTGCAGCGCAACCTGGTCTCGGCCATGGTGCTGCACCGCGAGCATCGCTTCCTGGTGGACTGTGGGGAGGGTACCCAGCGACAGATTATGCGCAGCGGCCTGGGCTTTAAACGTCTCGACAAGATCCTGCTGACGCACGGTCACCTGGACCACATTCTGGGATTGGGCGGCATCGCCGCGACCATGGCCCGTTGGGGCAATCTCTCTGAATTGACGATCTATGGGGGACGCTGGGCGCTGGAGCGCGTGCGGGCTTTGATGGATGTGGTGCTGCGGGGGGACGAGGTCGCCCTGGAGGTTTACTACGAACTGATTCGCTCCGGTCCCGTCCTTTCCACAAAGCACGTACAGGTACAGGCAGTGCCCGTGCACCATCGCGGACCGGGCAATTTTGGCTTTATCTTTGAGGAACCGACCCACCGGCCCTTTTTGGTGGAAGAGGCTGAGGCCCTGGGGGTGCCGGCCGGCCCGGAGCGGCGCCAACTGGTCCAGGGCGAGCCGATCACCCTGGCCGATGGCCGCATCGTCCATCCCGACCAGGTTTTGGGGCCGCCGGTCCGGGGGACCAAGCTGGGCTTTTTGGGCGACACCGCCCGCGTGGACAACCTGGGGCAGGCCCTGCAGGGCAGCGACGCCCTGGTGATGGAGGCGACCTACCTGGCCTGCGATACCGATTTGGCCCGGCGCTTTGGACATCTGACCGCCCTGGAGGCGGCCCAGTTCGCCCGGGAGGTCGGGGCCGGCCACCTCTACCTGACCCACATTTCGCAGCGCTATCCCCCCCAGGCCGTTCTGGAGGAAGCCCAAGCCGTCTTTCCCCAGGTCACGGTGGCCTCCGACCTGGATCGTTTTAGCGTGCGCCGGGAGGACGAGGATTGAGTCTATTTTCTGTTTTGAGTGGAGACTCTGGTTAGGGGTTATCTCCAAAGCAAATGTAGGGCTTTTCCCGCAGCACGACCCCATTGACCTCCGCCTCGAGGGTGACGCAGACCTCCTCCGTTGCCGAAATATAGGTCACGGCCTCGCCGTTGTCGTTGGTCGGCGGCAGGGGCTCCAGCGAGACCGCGGGCGAGGCCGGCTGGAAGCTCAGATTGACCTGGACCCCGGCGGCCGGCAGGCCATAGATGTCCAAGACCCGCACATAGACCCGCCGGCGCATCGGCGAGTCGGTGGGGTCGGCCTTGACCCGCG
>JAFGKG010000109.1 GCA_016928715.1 Chloroflexia bacterium | reverse complement strand
GGCCTGGCTGGCCGAGGAAGAAGAGGCTGCGCCCGCCGCCGTCTCTGCGGAGGAGGAAGAACTGCCGGCCTGGCTGGCCGAGGAAAAGGAAGCCGCTGAAGCGGCCCCAGCGAGTCCCCCGGAAGAGGCCCCTCCGGAAAAAGCTCCCGCACCAACGCCAGCACCCCTGTTTGAGGGCATTGACCTGCCCGACTGGCTGCGGGTAGAGGAAGCAGCGGCGATAGAGCAAGAGCCGGTCGAAACACCATCCGAGTCGTTGGACTGGCTGGACCGCTTCATTGAGGAAGAACAGGTACCCGAGGTAGAGCAGCAGATCAGCCTCACGGCACTTGAGCGGATGCCCCGCCCTCCGCTGGCTCCACTCTCTCCGGCCCGACAAGAGGCGGCGGATCTCTTTTCCGCATTGGTAGCTGCGCCGGAGCCTCCGGCACAGCCCAAGGTAATCAAGGCGCCCTCCTTGGTAGAACGGGGCCTGCACTGGCTGTCTCAAAAATGGCCTCCCGCACTCTTGTTGTTGGTCCTGTTAGTCTCGTGGGGACAGAGCTTCCCCCGCCTCCAACTCCCCCTACACTCTGAAAACCTGCAGGCTTTCCAAGAGATCGATCGAGCGATCATGGAAGGCGCAGGCGAGCTCGCCGGAGCCCCTTCGGAGCAAGCGGTTGTCCTGGTGGCCTATGATTGGGAAATACAACGGGTCGCGGAAATGCAGCCGCTGGCCCTTGCCCTAACCCGACATCTCTTTAAACGGAGAGCGCGGATCATTGCCGTGAGTACAACCTTCCAGGGGGGGCAACTGGCCCAGGAAGTACTGGATATATCCCAACAGGAATCGGGCTATGAAGGACTGAGCTATGGCTGGGATTTTGTCAATTTGGGCATACGGCCTGGTGTTGCCAGCGCCCTGCACCTGTTGAGCACAGATTCCCTGGACCAAGTCTTTCCCCGCGATTTTCCCTTTGGGCAGCCAAGCGCGGACTATTCGCTGGTACAGCAGGCGCCTACGCTGGCGGAGGTTGACCTCCTTGTAATTATGGCCGGAGAGGAAAACATAGCCATTTCTTGGCTAGAACAAGTACGCAGCTACTACCCGGAAAAACCGTGTGTCGTGATTGTACCCTCCGACCTGGCCCCATTGATGCAGCCTTACCTGCAGGCCCGGGGAATTGCCCCGGACGCGATTCTCTGGGGCACGGCGGCGGCACTAGAATACGAGGGCTGGTTGATGCGCAACGAGGGCATCGAACTGGACCGGGAATTGCCCCTGCAACAGCGTCTGAACCTACTGGCGGTGGCAGAACTCACCCTAGTGGGCCTGATCTTGATAGGAAACGTCGTTCAACTGGGGCAATGGCTAAAGGGCCTGGGCAAGAAATCGTCTCAGCGCTAGAAAGGAAGCTCCATGGAAGAAACAGTGGGACTGGCAATCGCGGCGATCTTGACCTTGATGGTTTACAGCTTTTTGATCGCTGACAACCCCCTCTTCCGCCTGGCGGAACACCTGCTGGTAGGGACAGCCCTGGGTTATGCGGTGCTAGTTGTCCTCCAGCGCTTTCTGCTCCCTAGCATATCCGACGTCTTGGCAACTGGGGGCAATCCCTTGAGCCGATTGATGACAGCCCTGGGTTTGCTCTGGGGGCTCTTGTTATGGCTATGGCTCGCTCGACCGGTACGCTGGTTAGCCTCCTGGCCACTGGCCATTGTATTCGGTGTAGGTGCGGCCCTCGCAATCGGTGGAGCCCTGATGGGAACGCTGATCCCCCAGGTTGGCGCGACCATGCTGCCATTGAGCGGCAATGGTTGGCTGGACAATCTGGTCATCGTGATCGTGGTAATTGCCGGCCTGAGCTATTTCTTTTTTATCGTGCGAAAAGAGCATCCCCTGGGGAAAATCGCCTCGGGGGTCGCCCATTTTGGACGTTGGTGCCTAATGTTGGCTCTGGGGGCCTTTTTGGGAACACGCGCCATTGCTCTGTTCAGCGCACTAATCGAGCGGATTCAATTTCTGGGCAGCATATTGCGCTAGGATCTCAGCGCTAAAATGCTTGCCCGTGATCACTTGGCCGATACTCCAGGGGACTTGTTTCTGGACATCAGGGTGAGGTGCCTAGGCCGGCATTCTTTACGTTTGACCAGGATTGGGGCTACTGAACCGTCGCATTTGGCTCTGGCTAGGCCAGGCTAGGAGAACGGTGTATGTACACCGACACCAAATTTCGCTGTATCCTAATCGCCGACTGTGGGGTAGAGTACACCCGACTTAGTTTGGTCGACCTGATCGAAGGGGAGCTCTACCGTCTGGTAGCACAACACGAGCTGCCCAGTACCATAGAGACACCCTTCTCCAACATCATGGGGGCCATCCAACAGGCGATTCCCGTCCTGGAGCGCAAGACCGGCCGGCAGTTACTGCAGGCGGGACAATTGCGCATCCCACAGGGGCGGGATGGGCAAGGGCTCGATGCCTTTGTCGCTACCTGCAGCGCGGCCGGCTCGCTCCCCGTATTGGTCCTGGCCGTCACCGCGGACATTACCGCCCAAAGCGCGGTGCGGGCCATCGAGGGAACCTACGCTGTGCCCTTTCGGATAGTCACCATGGAAGACATCCTACAGGATAACCCCCTGGACCGGGAAAAGAGCGGTCCCTCAGAAAACTCCTGGTGGCAAGTTTTACAAGACTTTTTTCCGGGAAGCCTGCTGATGGTCGGAGGGGTTGGTGGAGGAAACACCACCCCCCTACGAACGCTGGCACGGGTCTTGGGCGAAGCGCTGCCCCCTCGAGCGACCCGGCTGGAAGAACAGGTAGGACAGCCGGACCTGCCCGTAGTGTACGCCGGCAACGAACAAGCCCAAAAAGTGGTGGAGCAGCAATTGGCGGAACGGGTGGACCTGCGGATTGTGGAAAACGTCCGCCCTCATCTACGACAGGAGGAACTGCCCCCGGCACGTCAAGAAATTGAGCAAATCTTTAGCCAGCAAATTCTACAGTCGCTGGATGGCTATGAGGAACTATCCGCCTGGTCTCAAACGCCGGTCCAACTATCCTATATGAGCCTGCAGTTAATCACCCGCTTCCTGGCGGCCCATCACCAGAGCCAGGTGCTCTCCTTGGATGTGGGCAGCGGGGCCACGACAATGATTTGGGCGGATCCAGAGCAGAGCAAGCGGGTGGTGCTGGGCAACTTTGGCCTGAGCTATGGCATTGGCCGGGTCTTGGCACAGTGTGGAGTAGAGCGCATCCGACGTTGGATACCCTTCCCCATCCCGGCAGAGCAAGTGCGGGCCTGGATACTCAACCAGGCCCTGCGCTACCGCACAACGCCCACCACGATACGGGACCTGCTTATTCAACAGGCGGTCGCCCGAGAGGTTCTGGCAGAAGCGCAGAGCAAGTTGCAGGAACAGATCCCGGCGGGGGCAGAGGTCATCGTAGCCACAGGAGGGGGATTGATACGGGCGCCGCGCTGGAGCCAATCGCTGGCCATCCTCCTGGACGCCCTGGACCTTTCGCAGACCCAATCTGGCCTGGTCAACATTTACCTGGATCGCTCTGGCATCCTCACCTCCATCGGGGTCCTGGCCACCATCAACCCGGATGCTGCGGCCTCGGTACTGCTGCAGGACGGCCTCTTCCAACTTGGGACCTGCCTGATCCCACTGGGACAGGGCAGAGCGGGCAGTCGGGCCCTCACGGTGGAACTCGAATTCACCAACGGCATGCGCCAAAAGACGGAGGTGGATTGGGGAGAACTCCTCATCATCCCCTTCCGCTGGGGGACCGAGGCGCATCTGACGGTCAAGCCGGCGCGCCGCACCAAGCTAGGCCGAGGACCAAGCGGGCAGCCCCTGACCACAAAAGAGGGGACTCGCATCCAAAGCGGCCTGCTGGGATTGATCATCGATGCTCGGGGGCGGCCCCTAGAGCTGCCCCAGGATGACAATCAACGATTGGCCTTACTGCGTTCCTGGCTGGAGCAGACTGGAGCCTACACAGAAGCGGAACTGGACAGTGTATTGCCGCCACCACCCGCGGGGGAAACTACAGAGCAGGCCGCCCCTGGCCCAAAAGCCCCCGTGGAGGCAGAGGCGGTTGTGGAAGCAGAGTCAGATGTGGAAACAGAGGCTCCCATGGACAAAGAGCGGCTGCCCTGGGAATAGCCGGCAGGAGGAACGCGCGTGACGGTTTATTATCCCTCTCTCAAGCCTGCTGTAAGCCCCTTGACAATGATCAACCAGGTACGCCGTTTGCCCTTTGCCGGGGAAGTCTTGGTCCGGGTGGGCAATCGCTTGGAGCCAGATCAAGTCGTCGCCCGCACTCTCATCCCGCAGCGAGGGCAGCGGTTCCCAGTGGCCCGAATTTTGGGAATCCAGGCTAGTTCGCTGCCCAAACACCTGCTCTTAGAACACGGTGCAGACGTAGAGGCCGGCGACATTCTCGTTCGGGTGGGCCGTTGGCGCCAACGTGCCTGGAGAGCACCCCTGGACGGGGTCCTCTCCACCAACGAAGTAGAGCAAGGTTATTTGATCATCACGCCACCGGCGCACCCCCTTGAACTACGAGCCCACCTCAAAGGCTTTGTCAGCGCTGTGGAACCCTATCACGCGGTGACGATTCAAACCCCAGCCGCCCTGGTCCAGGGGGTCTTTGGACTTGGAGGTGAGCGGCACGGCGTTCTGCGAACCGCGGTCACTGACGAAACGGATGAGCTACTACCGGAAATGTTGGATGAGCGTTCGTCCCTCTCGATCCTGGTGGGAGGGGCACTGATAGGGGCCAAAGCCCTCGCCCGGGCCGTCGAACTGCAAGTGCGCGGACTCGTCGTCGGGGGCATCACCGAAGAGTCGTTGCGCCTGTTTCTAGGATACAGCGGGGACAGTGATTGGCACATAGGAGGGCGGAATTGGTCCTTCCCCCCCAACTTGACCGAGCGCAGCTTTCCCCTGACGCTACTGGTCACCGAAGGAGTGGGATACCACCCGATGTGTTCGCGTGCCTTTGAGCTGTTGACCTCTTATGACGGCTCCGAGGCCTCCATGGATGGCCAGACCTCGTTACACCGACCCCAAATACGCCGGCCCTACGTGGCCATCCCGCTATCCCGAGCCGATCCAGAGGCCATTGCTGAGGATGAATACAGGGAAATCAACTTGGGCGACCCGGTGCGCATTCTAAGTCACGAATTACTGGGACAGACCGGCACGCTAGTCGCCTTTCTGCTTTCCACCGCAACGCCGGCCCTGGGAGAGCGACAGCGGCGGGCCGCCGTGCGATTGGCCGATGGCCAGATCATCGAGGTGCCCCTGTCCAACCTGGAGGTACTCGGCGAGAAATAGCTTGCCTTTGCTGGTCAGCTCAGGATTCGGGCGAATCCTCGGTCTCGATCACCCCAATCCGCTGACGAATCATACGGCAAAAAATGGGGACCAATTCCGGGTCAAAGAGCCGCCCGGCCTCTTTTTCCAAGATCGCGCAGGCCTCCAAAATGCTCAACCCCTGGTGATAGGGCCGTTCGTTCGTCATCGCGTCAAAGCTGTCCGCGATCGCCAGGATATGGGCACCCAACGGAATCTCGTCCCCCCGCAGACCATCGGGATAGCCACTGCCATCGTAGCGCTCATGGTGATGCCGGATCAGGGGAATCAGCTCCTTCATATCTGGAATACCACTCAGGATCGAGACCCCGACCAACGGATGGGCCTCGACCACCGCTCGCTCTACCTCGGTCAGTGGGCCTGGCTTGAACAGGATGGACTCCGCGATCCCAATTTTACCGACGTCGTGCAGAATGGCGGCGTAACGAATTCTGGACACCGCCTCCTCGTCCAATCCAATGGCCTGCGCCAGGGAAACGGCCAAGTCGGTAACGGCTTGGGAATGTCGATGGGTCGAGGGATCCCGTGCATCAATGGCCGAGGCCAGGGCCCGAATGGTGCCCTCGTCCCTTTGCGACACAATCGACTCCAGGCGAAACTTTTCGATGGCGATCAGCGCCTGATTGCCCAGCAATCTGAGCGCCAGATTCGGTTTGGGCTCAGGCGGTGTCACATACAGGGCCGCCACAGCCCCCCGCAAGCCTTCCCTCGACAGTAAGGGCACAACTAGGAAACAAATCGATCCGTCTTCGGGCAAGGCCAGCTGGAGGACCCCCGGAGGCGACTCCAAAGGCAATCTCTGACGAAGGTGACGCAACAAACTAGGGCCCAGGGCCAAGACCCTCTCGGGACCGTAGAACTCGGGCGCTTCCACCGTGGGCAGATTCAACACAAGCCCCCAGGAGGCCTGGGTCAAAGACTGGGTGGCCTCGGACACGGCCTGCAAGATAGCGGGTAGCGGATGATTATCCGCAACCATGGAGGAGATATGATGCAGCAGCGCTAGTGTGCGTGCGAATGCTTCGCTCATTACCATCACCCTGCTAGGGATCGACCTCCTGGATACGGAAAGGTGCGAATTGATTTTATTATACCACAGCTAATCGTAAACGCAATCAAGCGACGGCATATTGCATTCTATGTCCGAATATAGTACAATACGGGCAGCACATTCAAAGGTCTAGTGATTGATAAGAGCTATTTGTCGCATGGTCTCGTTTCAACGACTGTATATGAACTTTGCCCGGGGACTGCGGCTTCGCTTCCTGTCGCATTTAGACATGATGCGGCTGTGGGAACATGCCTTTCGTCGCGCAGAGTTGCCGCTCCACTATTCACAGGGCTATCACCCACAGCCCCGGCTTTCGCTGGCCCTGCCCCTGGCTGTGGGCATGGTTGCTGCTGCCGAATGGATCGAGATCGGGCTGGACGGCATTGTTCCCCTGATCCAGCTTTGTGAGCAGCTTTCACGACAAATGCCCCAGGGCATCGTGCTGCGCTGGTTTGCCAAAGCCGAAGCAGACGCCCCGTCGCTGGCATCCATGCTGCAATCTGCTGAATACCTGGTTCCCCTGGAGCCAGCACCTCCGCAAACGTGGACACAAGAACAGGTAGCACAATTTTTGGAGGCGGAGAGCTGGCCCATGCGGGAACAGCACAAGGGCAAGTGGCGAACCCGCGACCTGCGGCAGGAGGTCAAGGATCTATCCTTAGGACCATGGACAGCAGAGCAGGGAGTGCTGCGCATGGTCCTTTGGCACCGTCCGCAGATCAGCGGCCGACCCGATCGTATTTTGCACGCCCTGAACTTGCAAGATTATGGGCCCATTTTACGCCAAGAGCTGTACTTTCAAGACCTTCCGCTTGGGCCCCGAGAGGTATGGTGTTTGGATGAGCGAGACGTCCAGAATCCTGGTCGTGGATGACGAGGCCGCCATATGCGAGATCTGCACCCGTGGCCTGCAGCGCTACGGTTATAACGTGATCTCGACAACCAGTTCCCTAAAAGCATTGGATATTATGCATAGGGAAGAGTTTGACCTGCTATTGTTGGACATACGTATGCCAGAAGTGGATGGCCTGGAAGTCATGCGCCAGGTGCGCAAATTTTCTTTGGATCTGGCCATCGTCGTAATGACAGGCTATGCCTCCTTGGAGGCCGCCATTGAGGCCGTCAAACAGGGGGCCTCTGATTTTATCTCCAAGCCATTCACCCTGGACAACCTGCGCCTGGCTGTTTCGGGGGCACTGGCCAAACGCGATCTGGCCCGGGAACGAGCACGCTGCCGGACATTGATCCACCTGGCCCAAGCCAGTGAGGAACTCGCCTCCTCATTAAACCCCGAGGCACTGGTGCGTTCGGCCCTACAAACGGCAATGGCCGAAACGGGGGCGCATCGTGGCTCGGTGATGTTGCACGAGCCGGGTCGGGACATTCTCCGGCTGATGGGGGGCGAGGGACTGCCCTCGGAGGTAAGCCAGGGCTACAGTGTAAGCTGGGACGAGGGAGTGGTAGGCTTGGTGATGAGAAGCGGCAAGTCTTTATTGGTAGAAAATATTGGCGAGGACCCCCGCCTGGAAGGCGTAAATCTGGCTCGCCGTGATCAGTACACCAACTCGTCCTTTCTGGCCGTGCCCATTCGCGGTGGGGGCAAAGTGTTGGGGGTGCTGAGTCTGAGCGAAAAGTACGGCGAAGGGAGATTTCAGAACAGTGACATGGAGGCCGCCGGCCTGCTGTGTAACCAACTGGCGATCGCCCTGGAAAAGGCCCGCCTCTTTGAAGAGATCCAAGAGTCCTACAAGAGGCTGCAAGAAGTGGACCGCATGAAAAGCGAGTTCATCAACATTGCCGCTCATGAACTACGCACGCCTCTCTCGATCATTATGGGCTATTCGATGATGCTGCGAGATGAATTGAGCGATTCGCAGAAAGAGCAGGCCAAGGCAATTGTGGACAGCACCTTTCAACTGAGCCGACTGGTAGATGACATGACCAACTTGCGTTATTTGGAGGCCGGCGAGGTATCGCTGACCACCCAGTGCCTCTATTTACAGGATGTCATCCCCGAAGTTGTGGATCGCTGCCGCCGCCTGGCGGAGAGCAAGCGTCAAGATATCTATTTTGTTGTAAGTGCTGATCTGCCACCGGTCTCGGCCGACCGGGAAAAGCTCGAGCTGATCCTGAGCAACCTGATCTCCAACGCCACCAAGTTTACCCCCCAGGATCAGCAGGTCTGTATCCGGGCCGAAGCGCACGATCGGGTGGCCCTGGTGGTCGTGGAGGATACGGGGCCGGGCATCCCCACTGAGGAATGGGAGCATATCTTTGAGCCTTTTTACCAGGTAGAGGATTCGTTGCGGCGTGAACACAGTGGAATGGGACTAGGCCTTCCGATTGCCCGCGAGTTGGTCCACTTGCACAGGGGCAAAATCTGGGTAGAAAGCCAAGTGGGGCAGGGCAGCCAGTTTTTCTTTACCCTGCCCCTGTACAAATTGGATGCTGTTCAGGAGGAGGTATAATGGCAAAGAGGGTGCTGGTGGTGGCCGGCCGGGAAGGCGTGGCCCCGGCATTGCAACTCCAGATCGAATTGTGGGGGCGCATATTGGACTTTACCTTGGCAGCCTCCGGGAACGAGGCCCTTTGGGAGGTGCGCGGCTCACCCTATGACCTGGTGCTGGCCCCATGGCAGCTTCCTGAAATGAATGGCATCGAGTTCGCCGAAGTCGTCCAGGCCCTTTCCCCAGCCGCCAAAGTGGTCCTGATCGGGGTGCCGATCACGCCGGCCCTGCGTTCGCAGGCCAAGGCATTGGACATTTACGCCCTCCTGGCCGAGTCCTCCCCTCAAGAAGTCGCCGTCCTCATCAGCCGGGCGCTTGAGATCGCCCTGCCCCGCCGCCGGCCCACTCCGACCCCGGCACCCCAAGTCGAGCCAGAGCCTGCGCCTGCGCCGCTCCCCACGCACCCTAAACCGGCACCGCCAAAACCCCAGCCCGCCGTAGAAAAAACATCCACTGTCGAGACAGAGCCCACGCCTGCCGCCAAGCCAGCAGCCCCCCCAGCCAAAGAACCCACCCCACCCCTCCCGGTCCAGGTCACCCTGAGTACTGCGCAACAGGCTGCCGTGCGACGGGCCCTGCAGGATCTACTGATCTCGATCGGGCCGCAGGTCGCCGTCCTGCTCAACGCTGGGGGGGAAATCCTGGTCGCCGAGGGCTCTCCCGGCAGCCTCAACATGGAAGGACTCTGCGCCAGGGCTGTGGCCACCATGGTCGGATCGGATGACGTGGCCGAGTTCCTCGGGGATGAACATATCTTTGGCCTGGGCCTCTTGGTCGGTTCGCGCTACGACATCTATACCTTTACCGTAACCGACACCACCGTCTTGCTCCTGGTCTTTGACAAGACCATATTGGAGGGCAAGTTGGGCTCGGTCTGGCTCTACACCCGCAAACTGGTGGAGGAACTGCAGGACCGCCTAGCCTAAAAGCTGTAAAAAACCAACCCCGCCAAGCTGGATGCCAAAAAGAAAGGACCCAAAGCACCCAATTTTTTTCTCCTTTGTCCCCTTTGTGTCCTTTCGAAAATCTCAGGACAAGCCTTTGTGGTTGAGATCCTTGTTTTTTGGGCAAGAATCTCGGTGGTAAGGTGTAACCCGGAACCACACTTGCACGATGTATCATCCTATGGTATACTTCCTCCCGGTATTCTATGTAACTTTTATCCCAAAGTTACAGGTCCCTCCCTGGGGCAACTCCGAACGGGCCAGGCGGTCTTGGCCGGGCGTCTCAAACATGGCGGGGGCGTCCCAAAAGCTGAAACACTATGGAGGCAGGCTCGATGAAGAAACTACGCACCTGGGCCATCATCCTGGTAATCCTGGCCGCCTTGGTCGGATTGGCCATCCTCAGCAATGTCATTTTCGACAGCCCCGCTGCACTCATCCAGGCCCACATGCACATTCCCAGGCCCAGGCCCGAGGTCATTATGCAGTTTGGGCCCGTGGGGATCACCAACACCGTCTTTAGCAGCTTTGTGGCCATGCTGGTGCTGGTGGTCATTGCCGCGCTGGTCTCGCGGGGCCTGCGCCGCAAGAGCGACAAAGAACGCATCCAGCATCCCAGCGGATGGCAGAACCTGATCGAGTGGGCTGTGGAATACGTCATCAATCTGCTCGAGGGCGCGGCCGGATCGGGGCACTATAAAAAAAAGCCCCTGGGCCGCCACATCTTTCCGCTGGTGGGGACCCTGTTCATCTTTATCATCTTTGCCAACTGGCTCAGCCTGCTCCCTGGCTTTAGCACCATCCTCGTCGTGCCGCCCGTCCATACCGAGGCCCCCCAAGAGGAACACAGCCACCTGCTGGCCTCGCTGGAGGGCAGCCCGGTCCTGGCCCCAGAGGAAGAGGAGCACGCCGGTTCCCCGATCGTCTGGTGGATCTTTGGCCGGGAAAAGGGTGAGGCCGCCCACGAACCCGCCCCCCTGCTGCGGGCGGCGAACAGCCACCTGGCCATCACCGCCGGCATGGCCATCGTGGCCATTGTCATGGTGCAGGCCTGGTCGATCGGATCCTTGGGCTTTGTGGGCTACCTGAAGCACCTGGCTACCGACGCCCCCCCACTACTCAAGGCACTCATGTTCCCCCTGCATGTGCTCAGCGAGATCTCGCGGATCATCTCCCTGAGCGCCCGTTTGTTCGGCAACCTCTACGGCGGCGACGTACTGCTGGCCGTGATCTTTAACCTGATTGGTCCCCTGTTGCCGGCTGTCTTTTTTGGCATCGAGGCCTTTTTCTACTACATCCAGGCCCTGCTCTTTTCGGTGTTGACCACGGTATATATTTCGTTGGCGGTCGCTCACGGTGGTGAGGATCATCATTAGCAAGTCGTTCGGAACGTTCACCGGAATCAAGGAGGAAAATTCGAATGGACCCCAAATTCGCAGCTGCACTGGCCATGGGAATCGGTTCAATCGGTCCAGCGCTGGGCATCGGCATGGCGGTGGCCAAGGCGATGGAGGCCATTGGGCGCAATCCCGAGTCGGCCGGCGCCATCCAAGGAGTCATGATCGTCGGTATCGGGCTGGCCGAGGCGGTCGCCATCTATGCCTTTGTTATCGCGCTGGCCATCATCTTTACCTAGGACGCGCAAAGGTCAAGACCGGTGCCGCCTCCCCGGTCGCCTGAAGGCCGCCCCAGTGGCAGACGAGGGAAATTGGCTTTGGGCAACCCGTTTAGGAAGCGCACCGCTAGTCGGAAGCGAGGCACAGAGCGATGTTTGAGGCATTAGGAATTGATATTGTCAGCCTTGCCTGGCAGATCGTGGCCTTTGTCGCCCTGATCTTTCTGCTCAACCGCATGCTCTTCAAACCCATCCGCAAGACGCTGGATGAGCGCGCCACGCACATCCAGGAGAGCATGCAGGAAGCAGAGCGGATCAAGGAACAAGCTGTCCAGGCCGACGAGCAGTACCAATCACGGATTCAAGAAGCCCACCAGCAGGCGCAGGAGATCATGGGCCAGGCTCGCGAGCAGGCCCGCCAGGAACGGGAGGGTCTGCTGGAGCAGGCGCAACAGGATGCCCAGCAGTACATACGGGACGCGCGCGTCCAGCTAGAGATGGAGCAGCGCGACATGGCCCGAGCGGCCCGGCAGCAGGTAGCCGGGCTGGCGGTGCTGGCCGCCGGCCGCCTGATCGGCGAGACGCTGGACCCGGAAAAGCACCAGGAGTTGGTCGAACGGGAAATCAAAGCCCTGGCCGAGCCCCTGCAGGAGCTGGAACAGGCCCTGCGCGGCCTTTCGGATCGGCAGGTCGGGATCGTCGAAGTGAAAAGCGCCCTCGAGTTGGAGGAATCCACCCAGGCGCGGATCCGCTCCCTTGTGGTCCAACACGTCGGCCACGAGGTAGAGATGTCCTTCCAAACCCGCTCCACGCTGATCGGTGGCTTTGTCTTGCAGATTGGCGATCAGGTCATCGACCTGAGCGTGGTCCGCAAACTGGGCGACCTGTTCCGCGAAATGTCAAATTAGGCTCAAGGGGAAAGCCAAAGCTTGAGGCCAGGAGGTGGGCATGTCCATCCTGGACAATATTACACAACAACTCCAAGACAGCATCTCTCAGTTCGAGGCGCCGGCCCGAACGGTCAACATCGGCCACATCATATCGGTGGGCGACGGCATTGCCAAAATTTCTGGGTTGAGCCAGGTCATGTACAACGAACTGCTCGAGTTCGCCAACGGCAGTATGGGCATGGCGCTCAACCTGGAGGAAGAGACCATCGGGGCTATCATCCTGGGCGACTATGTGGATATTGAGGAGGGCGATCTGGTCAAGGGCACCGGCCGCATTGTCGAGGTGCCCGTGGGAGACGCGCTCATCGGGCGGGTCGTCAATGCGCTGGGACAGCCCATCGACGGCCAGGGTCCGCTGCGCACGACCAAATCCCGGCCGATCGAACGCATCGCCCCTGGCGTGATTACCCGCGAGCCGGTCAGCGAGCCCGTCCAGACCGGCATCGTGGCCATTGACAGCATGATCCCCATTGGACGCGGGCAGAGGGAACTCATCATCGGCGACCGGCAGACGGGCAAAACGGCGATCGCCGTCGACACCATCATCCATCAGAAGGGCCAGGATTTGATCTGCATCTATGTGGCCATCGGCCAAAAGCGCACCCAGGTGGCCCAAGTGGTGGCCACCCTGGAGGAACACGGGGCCATGGAGCACACCATCATCGTGGTCGCCTCCGCCTCCGAGTCAGCGGCCATGCTCTACATCGCGCCCTATGCCGGCTGCGCTATGGGCGAGGAATTTATGGAAAAGGGCCAGGATGCCCTGATCATCTATGACGATCTCTCCAAACACTCCTGGGCCTACCGCCAGGTCTCGCTGCTGTTGCGCCGGCCACCGGGCCGAGAGGCCTTTCCTGGGGACATCTTTTACCTGCATTCGCGCCTCTTGGAACGGGCGGCCAACCTGAACCCAGAGCACGGGGGGGGGTCGCTGACGGCGCTGCCCATCGTAGAGACGCAGGCCAACGATGTGACCGCCTATATCCCCACGAACGTCATCTCGATCACCGACGGACAGATCTACTTGGAACCAGACCTGTTCTACGCCGGCATCCGACCCGCCCTGAACGTGGGTATTTCGGTCTCTCGAGTGGGCGGAGCGGCCCAATCCAAGGCCATGAAAAAGGTCGCCGGCAAGCTCAAACTGGACATGGCCCAGTTCCGCGAGTTGCAGGCCTTTGTTCAATTTGGCACGGACCTGGACGAGGCGACCCGGGCCCAGATCGACCGCGGCCTGCGCATCACCGAGGTCCTCAAGCAGCCCCAGTACGATCCCATCCCCCTGGCCGATCAGGTGATGATCCTCTACGCCGTAACCAGCGGCTATATGGACGAGGTGCCCGTCAAAGAGGTCAGCGCATTTCAAAACGATTTCCTGCGCTGGGTTCAGCAGCGGTATCCTCAAATCGGCCGGTCGATCGACAAGAGCAAGGACTTTGACGACGAGACCGAGCAGGCCCTGCGCAAGGCGCTGGAGCAGTTCCGGGCCAGCGATCCGACAAAATCGTGGTATATGCCGGCCGCAGTCGCTTGAGCAGGCCGGCCTGATCCGCCCAAGCCTTTTGCCCAGGACCGCGCGGCGGTCGATTCGGCAGAGCCAGGGTTTAGCTTTCAACCGCACAGCAGGAGGAGTTGCTGAGCAATGTCCACCGTTCGGGAGATCCGCAGACGAATCCGCAGTGTCAAAAACATGGCCCAGATCACCAAGGCCATGGAGGCGGTCTCTGCTTCCAAGATGCGTCGGGCCCAGGCCAACGTATTGGCCTCGCGGCCTTACTCAAAGCGTATGTGGGAGGTCATCAACGACCTGGTCGATCGCCACACACCGGTCAACGGCGAGCCGATGCACGCCTTGTTGGCCCCGCGCGAAACGATTCGCAGCGTCGCCCTGGTCTTGATCACCGCGGACCGCGGGCTCTGTGGTTCCTACAACGTCGAGATCATTCGCGAGGCCGTGCGCTTTATCCGCGAGCAAGGGCAAAAGGGAATCCAGATCCGAGTCCTGGCGGTGGGCCAGCGCGGCCGCGACTATATGCTGCGTTTGGGCGTCGAGGTCGAGTCTGAATTAACTCGGCTGAGTGACCAGCCCTCCCTGCTGGACACGGTACCTATCTCTTGGAGTTTGATTGAGGGCTATCAGTCGGGGAGATTTGACGCCGTCTATATCGCCTATACCGACTTTATCAACGTGTTGACCCGTGAGCCCCAACTGGCCCCCCTGTTGCCGCTGACCACGTTCAGCGAGGCGCGGGAAGGGGGCAAGGTGGATTATATCTATGAACCTGACCCCAAAGCAGTGCTTTCCCAACTTTTGCCCCGCTTTGTCGAGGTCGAAGTCTATCAGTACATCCTGGAATCCCTCGCCAGCGAGCACAGCGCGCGCATGGTCAGTATGCGCAATGCCACCGAAAATGCCGACGAGTTGGTACAGGACCTGACCCTGAGTTATAACAAGGTCCGCCAGGCCTCTATCACCAAAGAGATCACCGAGCTAACCGGTGGGGCGGCAGCCTTGGAGCAACAAGATTAAATAGCGAGGAGGCTTGGCAGTATGGCCCTAGGACGAGTTGTGCAGGTCATCGGCGTAGTGATCGACGTGGCCTTTCCACAAGAAGGCTTGCCCGAGATCCACAATGCGATCAAGATCGACATGGGAGAGAACCGGTCGCTGATTGCCGAGGTGGAACAGCACTTGGGGAACGACCAGGTCCGCTGCGTGGCGATGGGCACCACCGATGGTCTGCGGCGCGGCGCCCCGGCCATCGACACCGGCCGTCCCATCGCGGTGCCGGTGGGAGATGCCACCCTGGGACGGCTCTTTGATGTCCTGGGCAACCCGATCGACGAACAGGGACCGGTGGAGGCCAAACAGTTCTGGCCCATTCACCGGCCGGCCCCTTCCTTCGAAGATCAGATTGCCCGTACCGAGATCTTTGAGACCGGCCTCAAGGTCATTGATCTAGTCGCCCCCTTTACCCGCGGCGGCAAGACCGGCGTCTTTGGCGGGGCCGGCACGGGCAAGACCGTCATCATCCAGGAGATGATCTATAACAACGCCGAAAAACACAAAGGGGTCTCGGTCTTTGCCGGCGTAGGCGAGCGCAGCCGCGAGGGCAACGACCTCCTCCTGGAGATGACCCACTCTGGCGTGCTGCCCAAGACGATCATGGTCTTTGGACAGATGAATGAGCCGCCTGGGGTACGCCTCCGCGTGGGCCTGACCGGCCTGACCATGGCCGAGTATTATCGTGACCAGGGCCGCGACGTCCTGCTCTTTATCGACAACATCTACCGCTTTGTGATGGCCGGTATGGAGGTCTCGGCCCTGCTGGGCCGCATGCCCAGCGCGGTGGGCTACCAGCCCACCCTGGCCACCGAGATGGGCGAGCTGCAGGAACGCATCGCCACCACCAAAAGGGGCTCGATCACCTCGGTGCAGGCTGTTTACGTCCCCGCCGACGACTATACCGATCCGGCCCCGGCCACAACCTTTGCCCACCTGGACGCCACCATCGCCCTGGAACGCTCCCTGGCCGCCATGGGCCTCTACCCGGCGGTGGACCCGCTGGCCTCTACATCACGCATCCTGGATCCCCGCATCGTCGGCGAGGAGCACTATGAGGTCGCCCGCGAGGTACAGCGAGTACTGCAGCGCTATCGCGACCTGCAGGACATTATCGCCATCCTGGGCATTGACGAGCTCTCCGAAGAGGACAAGCTGCTGGTCGCCCGGGCGCGCAAAATTCAGCGCTTTTTGTCCCAGCCGATGCAGGTGGCAGAACAGTTTACGGGCCGACCAGGGGTCTATGTGCCGCGCGAAGAGACCGTGCGCGGATTTCAACTGCTGCTGGAGGGCGCCGGCGACGAACTCTCCGAGCAACACTTTTACATGGCCGGCACAATTGACGAGGTTTTCGAGCGCGCCGGCAAGCGTTAGCGGTCGCTGCAAACAAACGCTGGAAAATTCTTATGGCCAAATTAAAACTGTCCATTGTCACTGCGGAGCGAACCCTGCTGGCTGAGGAGGAGGTCGATATGGTCAGCGCGCCGGGTTCGTTGGGCCGACTGGGCATTCTGCCCAACCATACCCCCCTGCTGACCACCCTGGCACCGGGGGACCTGTACTATCAATGTGCTCAAGACCTGCCATGTCACTTTGCCTGCAGCGGCGGTTTCCTGCAGGTAGCAGATAATCACGTCATCGTCCTGGCCGATACCGCCGAACGGGCCGAGGAAATTGACGAGGCGCGGGCGCTGGAAACAAGAAGGCGGGCTGAAGCACTGCTGCGGGATCGCAAACGACTCAGCCAGGACGAACTGGTCCGCGCCGAGATCTCGCTGCGCAAGGCCATCACCCGATTGCAGGTGGTCCGTTATCGCAGACAACGGCCCCAGGTGCCTTTGCGCAGGGGACGAGGCGCGGAAAATGTGGATGAATAACTCGCCTGCAAAACGCCGACGAGCAGGAGGATAGCGCAATGTTTGCGCGACGTATTGGTATTGATCTAGGGACAGCCAATGTGTTGGTCTATGTTGTGGGCAAGGGCGTCGTACTGAACGAACCCTCGGTGGTATCCCTGTCCACCAAGAGCGGGCGCGTGCTACAGGTGGGCCGGGAAGCAATGGAGATGATCGGCCGCAATCCCGACACCATCGAGGTCATCCGCCCGATGCGCAATGGCGTGATCGCCGATTACGTCGTCACCGAGGCCATGCTGAACTATTTTATCCGCCGCGTCAGCGGCTGGCTTCGTCCCTTCAAGCCCGAAGTAATGATCTCCATACCGGCCGGCGCGACGACAGTGGAGATGCGCGCCGTGCGGGATGCCGCCCTACAGGCCGGCGCACGGACCATTCACCTCATCCGAGAGCCCCTGGCGGCATCCATTGGGGCCAACGTCCCCATCGCCGAGCCCACCGGCAATATGATCGTGGGGATTGGTGGAGGGACCACAGAGGTAGCCGTGATCTCGCTCAATGGCATCGTCGTCTGCAATTCGATCCGCGTGGCCGGCAACCGCCTGGACGAGGCCATCTCTGCCTATATCAAGCGCAAATACAATCTGCTCGTCGGCGAACGTACCGCGGAGGAAATCAAGATTCGCATCGGCAGCGCCCTGATCATGGAAAACCCGCTCAAGTTGAGCGTGCGGGGACGGGATCAGATCAGCGGCCTGCCCCGAACCGTCGAAATCTCGTCCACCGAGATCACCGAGGCCATGACCGAACCCCTGCAGCACATCCTGGAGGCCGTCCGTTCGGTCCTGGTCGAGACCCCGCCAGAGCTGGCTTCCGACATTATCGACCGAGGCATCGTCCTGACGGGTGGAACCTCCCAATTGCGCCACCTGGATCGCCTCTTGACCCAAGCCAGCGGCGTGCCCTGTTATGTAGCCGATAACCCCCTGATGTGCACCGCCATTGGCACCGGTCTGGCCCTGCAGCACATTGCCGTGCTGCGCGACAGCCTTTCCGATGCGGAGGTCGGACTCTAGGCCGGCCCTTCCCCCCGACCACGGCCTGCCCCCCAACGCGGCCCCCGGCCGCCGGAGGACGGAATGTCAGAGACCTTTTTTCTGGACGACCTACCCCTGGTTGACCTGCACCGCCACCTGGACGGCAACGTTCGCCTGAGCACAATCCTGGACATCGCCCACCAGCACGCTCTACCCCTACCGGCCCATACGGTCGAGGAACTGCGCCCCCACATCGAGGTGCAGGAGCCGATTCCCTCCCTGCCGGCCTTTTTCAAACGCTTTGCCCTGCTGCAGCAGACCTTTGTGGACTATGCCACGGTCTATCGGGTCACCCGGGAAAATCTGGAGGACGCCCTGGTCGAGGGCCTGGATTACCTCGAATTGCGCTTTAGCCCCCTCTTTATGGCCGCCGCCCATGGCCTGGACCCAATCGAGATCGGGCGGGCCGCCTGCCAGGCGCTTGCAGAGGCCGCTGACCTGCCCATTCGGGCCAAGCTGATTGTGATCATGTCCCGCCAGTTTGGACCGGAGGAATGCCAGCAGGAGCTAGAGACCGCCCTGTCCCTGGCCGGCCGGGGGGTCGTGGCCGTGGACCTGGCTGGCGATGAGGCCGGCTACCCCGGACAGCTCTTTGAGCAACACTTTGCCCGCGCCCGCGCCGCCGGCCTGCATACGATCGCCCACGCCGGGGAGGTGGTCGGACCGGAAAGCGTCCGTCAGGCCGTCCTGGGCCTGGGCGCCGAACGGCTGGGACACGCCGTACGGGCCGCCGAGGACCCCGCCCTGCTGGACCTGCTGGCGGAACGCGGCATCGTTGTGGAAAGTTGCCTGACCAGCAATCTGCAAACCCTCACCGTGCCCACTCTAGCCGACCATCCCCTGCCCCTCTTTCTGCAGCGGGGGATTCGGGTCACCCTGAATACGGATGACCCCGTCATCTCGGGCATCGATCTGCCCCACGAGTACCGCCTGCTGCAACAGTTGGAGTTGAGCCCTCAGCAGGTACGCCAGGTCCGCCTGAACGGCTTGGAAGCCGCCTTTATCGACCCGGCCGAAAAACGCCTGCTGCTGGAAAGGGCTCGCCAAAGAGCCCGACCATGAGCAAACCAGGATATTCCGACCAGCAGGACCGACCCGAAATCGCCCGTTTTTTGGTGGACGGCATGTTGGGCCGACTGGCCAAATGGCTGCGAGCGGCCGGCCACGACGTCGTCTACGAAGCACCCTTTGACGACCTCTCCCTGGCCGAGCGGGCCGGCCGAGAGGAACGCATCCTGCTGACCCGCGATCGGGAATTGGCCAGCCGAAAGGGCCTGCGCAGCCTGCTGATCCAGGCCCAGGAGCTCGATGACCAACTGTGCCAGGTCCTGGCCCTCTTTCCCCCCCCGGGGATAGGAGCCCGCTGTATGATCTGCAACCAAACCCTGGAACCAGTACAGCTCTCAGCGGTACAGGATTTCGTGCCCCCTCACATACGCCAGACCCGAAAACGCTTCTGGATCTGCCCCTCTTGTCGGCGCGTCTACTGGCGCGGCAGCCACTGGCAGCATATCCAGGAACGCCTGCGGGACTGCACTGAGAAGGCCTCATGCTGAACCTAAACGCTCGGAGGCCCTGGCCGCAACCAAGCCCGGCCAGAGGCCCCAAGGAGGAATCGTGCAAGACCGTCGTCTGATTTATTTGGATACAAGCCAGATCCAGGCCGACCCACAATCGATCCGCCAGGATACTGGGGACACCCGCGGCCTGTCGGAATCGATCGCCGAACAGGGCCTGCTCCAACCGATCGGCGTCATCCACATGTGGGGGGATACCTACCGTGTCGTCTTTGGCCACCGCCGGTTGGAGGCGGCCCGCCAATTGGGCTGGCAGCAGATCCCCTGCCTGCTTCTGGAGACCAACCCCGATGAGTTGCTGGTCCCCCAACTGGTTGAAAACCTGCAACGATTGGATTTGAACGATCTGGAAAAAGCCCAGGCTATGGAACGGCTGCGCCAGCGTTTCGAGGCCGAGCAGCCGCACCTGTCCTCAGGTGAATTGGACGAGATGACCGGCCATGCCATCGGCCTATCCGACCGTTCCGTGCGTCGCTACCTTTCTCTCCTGGAACTGTCCCCGATCATCCAGGAATGGATCCGCCAGGGAGAACTGACCGTAACCCAGGCCCAACATCTCGTACGGATCCCCAACCCCCGCACCCGCGAAGAACTTGCCCGAGAGGCAACCGAAGAGGGCCTTACGGCGGCCCAGATCAGCGAGTTGGCCTCTTTTTTCGCCGCCAATCCCAGCCTGACCATAGAAACGGCCCTGCAGGCCCTGGAGGAGGGGGTCAAACTGCGCCGACAAGTCCCCCCCGATCCGGTGGAAGGCCCCCTGCAGCGGCTGGCCCGAAGCTCGTTGGAACAGGCCGCCGCGATCGAGGCTGCCGCGGAGGAACGCACTTGGGAAATGGAGGAGGAACTCCCGCCGGAGGGACTGCCGCCTCTGGAGGCCGGCCCGGACACGCCCGACTGGGCCCGACTACAGCGCTTCCGCTCGTTGGACCAGGTACTCGACGAGGCCGGTCGCATCTCGCGCGTCGTCTATGAGGGGGACCTCGAACAATGGGCCAGCCAGGACGAAAAGGCACCCGTAAAAATGCGCCTTCTGTTACGCCACCTCCGGGCCGTTGTCGAAAACCTGGAACGGCTCTGTCAGAAACGGGGTTGGGAATGATCCGGCCTGGTTTGCCCCCATTCGACATGTGCAGTATAATGCCCGGGATAGAGATATGGACGGGTCCATGATTGGAGGAGATGCCTATGCGTCGTCGAATGCAACGATGTGTCCTTGCCCTGCTCATGTTGGGGCTGCTGTTTGGCCTCAGCCTGATCGCCTGTCGGGTAGAGCAGCAGCCCGATCCCGTGGTAACGGCGACGACCGTTCCTGCCGCAACCAACCGGCCCACCCGGCCGGCAGCGACAAAAGCCGCCGAACCCACCGCCTCGACGGGGGTCATTCCCGCTACGCCTACGCGGGAGAATGTAAACCTGGCCCTGACCCTCATGCACACCGGCCAGATCCAGGGTGAAGTGGACCCCTGTGGCTGAAAACCCCCAAAAGGGGGGTTGGCTCGGCGAGCCACCGCAATTGCTGAGGAACGAGCACAAGCCCAGGGCACGGTTTTCCTTTTAGAGTGTGGGGATACGCTGTTTGGCAAGACGGTCTCGGATCAAAGCAAAGGGGCGGTCCAAATCGAGGCGATGAACGCGATGGGATACGACGCTATGGCCCTGGGATCTGTCGATTTGGGCACAGACGCCCCCACCCTGCGAGAACGCCTGCAAGAGGCCGACTTTGCCCTCCTGTCGGCCAATCTGCTCCCGGCGGGGGTACTGCCCTTCCAGCCCTACCTGCTGCGGGAGGTACAGGGCCATACCATTGCCTTCATTGGAGCCACGGCTATCAAGGCCAAAGAGGCCGACGATATACTGGGATTGGATGTGGATGTGGAAAAGGCAGCGGATGCGATTGCCCGCACCGTGGAAGCACTGCAACCCCAGGCCGACATCGTGATCATCCTTTCGAACCTGACCCAAGGCACCAACGAAAAGATGGCCCAAGAGATCGCCGGGATTGATGTCATCCTCGGTTCCCGCGATGGGGCCAGTCCAAACCAGGTCAAGCTGATCGAGGGGCCCGATGGCAAGGTCGTCCTGCAGTCCAGCGGACGATTGGGGCAGTACATGGGACTGCTCAACGTGCATTTTGATCCTGAGGGACGGGTCGTGATCTATGAGGGGAAGGGCATTCTCCTCACCACCGACTATGCCGAGGATCCCGCCCTGGTCGAACTCCTCAAGGAGTATCGCCAAGTCCCTTAGGAGGCGGCAGGGAATAACTTGCCGGTTTTGACCGGCTAAAGCCTCAACTCCGGTCCGGGAATTGGAGACCTTTTACGGGTCCTTTCGGAGTCGAGGCTTTAGCCGGTGACGG
>JAFGKG010000108.1 GCA_016928715.1 Chloroflexia bacterium | reverse complement strand
AGGGTCTGTAAAAGAATAACTTCCCGGTTTTGCTGCTTGTTTACCGTCACCGGCTAAAGCCTCGACTCCGAAAGGACCCGTAAAAGGCTTCCAATTGCCGGCCGGAGTTGAGGCTTTAGCCGGTCAAAACCGGCAAGTTATTCCTTGCCGCCTCCTTAGATTGACGGCCGGGTCGGCGCGCTGTAGCGGAACACAGCGGCCAGGGCCTCCCCCCCGGGCACCTGCTCGGGCTCCAGGGCATAGACAACGCCCCCCTGCAAAAGCGTCAGCAATGCGGCCTCATCCAGCAAATCCACGTCCCCGGCCTGCTTTTGCCGGTGCAGCTGGACCTGGTAGGCCTGGCGGTCAAAATGGCCCCAGCGCTGCTTGCCCAGGGCCACGAACAGGGTCTCCACGCGGCCCTCGTGGGCGGCGGGGACGATTTCCGAGAGGGCCGTGGAGGTCAGGGGGGTGTTGGACAGGTCCCAGTATTGGTTCTCGGCCTCCTGCTGGGCCTGCTGGAAATAGGGCCCGAGCAGTTCCCAGGATCGCTGGTGCAGTTCGGCCGCGCTGGTTTCATCGGGATTGCCCGATATGCCCCGATCGAGCAGGTGCGGGTAGGAATTGGCCTCCCGATAGATATCCTGCAGGAAATCCACGCCGGCCAGCACCAGGGGCGCCCCCTGGGACAGGCTGATTTCGGGCGACAGGATGTCCTGCAGGCCGGCGTCCACCTGGTCGAAAAATCGCTTGATGTTGCTCTTGTGCTGGGCCTCCTTGCCGCCGACCCCGTGCCCGTGGAATGCGGCCGGCCGCCGCCCCCGTTGATCCGTGGTACCGGTGTGGTACTGGAGCTGACTTTCCGGATCGTCAAAGCGCAGCGCCACGTCCAGGCTTCCGGGCACGTTCTCCAGGTCCACCACGTCCACGCTGTAGCGGGTGCCCTGCAGCAGGCGTACCTCGCTCTGGCTCAGGGCCAGGACGTAAAAACGGCCGCCCTCGCCAAACATGGACAGGAGGGGTTTGAGGTGAAAACGCTGTCCGACGATGGCCAGTTCTTCAAAATCCAGGGGCAGGCGGTAGTAGAGAAAGGTTTCCGGCGCGACAAATAGGGCCAACCCATCGCTCTGCTGCAGCCAAAAAGAGGTGTCCCGCAGCAGGGCCTGCGCCGGCTGCAGCGCCTCCTGGCGCTCCCTATCGCGGAGGCCCCGTTCATCCAATGTGTTCTCGGCCTGCTGCAGCAGGTTCTTGAAACGAGTGGAATTCTGTTGGACCTCCCGGCCCACACGGTAGGTGGGCAGATAGATCGAGACGGCCCACTGCGGGCTCCCCTCCAACAGGGCCTGCAGATCGGGTTTCGCAATCAAGTTCATCCTATTCCCTCCTATCATTTCATCTCGTCCAGCCAAAGCGCTCCGGCTGCAGCAGCAGGTCGCGGAGCAGTTGGTGGGTTTCGCCGGCCATCTGTTCGGCCAGCAGCGTGCGGTATCCGTCGACGGACAGCAGGCCCCAGGCGCTGTTCTCAAAGACAAAGGTGGCCCTGATGCGCACAATGGGGCCCTCGCTGGATTCAAAGCGCACCACAGGATCGTCGCGCCAGGCAAGATCCCCATTGGAAGCATAGGCCAGGGTCACGCTGACGCGGGCTGCGGCGTAAAAGGGGGTCCAGATTTCCTGCAGCAGTTCGGCCTCGATCCAGGCAAAGGGATGGGGCGAGTAATCGACCGGCGGGACCGAGGACACGCGGGAAAAGGCGGGGTCGACCTCCAGTTCGTCCAGCAGCTCCCCGCGCAGCGTCCGCGCCAGGGGCCCGCTGTCGACGACCGCGTAATCCAGCGGCGAGCCGGCGACCATCTCGGCCGGCAGTGCGTCCCCGGAGCGGTAAGCCGACAAATGCAGTTCTGACCGGGTGGTGCTGCGGGCCAGGCGAAAGTCGAGCCACCAAAAGGCAACCACCAGGAGCAGCGCCCCCAGGATGCCCACGATTATCCAGATATGCTTTCCTCTCAATGGACCCTCCTCAAAGATGGAGTTTAGATAAATGGGAGTTGGAACAGGCCCGGTCCGTACAAAAAGTATCGGTTCATCTAAACTAACTCAAAACGCACGCGGCCTCAACTATGCCCCATGGTACAACATAGAGCCCCCAAGCACATCCCGCCATCGGTGGATTCGGGGCCTACCAGGTGGCCGATTTCGCCATCCGCCAGGTGGGGGAGGCCAGATTTACTCTGAACTCTTCTCCCACCAAAAGCGGACCATGGCCGGGCCGCCGTCCTCATAGTACTCGACGGCCAGGTGGTGGGAACCGCGCAGGTTGCGGCCCACGCTGTGCAGCCGCTGGGGGTTGGTGTACCAGGCATCCAGGATCATCTCTCCGTCCAGCCAGACGCGGATGCCGTTATCGGCCCGGGCATAAAAGGTATAGTAGCCGGGGGAGAAACTGGCGCGGTGGTCCCAGCGCATGGAGAACTGGTCGGCCGGCAGGCCGGACGCCGGCGCCCCGGTGCCCCAGTCAAAGTCGATGGCCTCGTCGTTGCGCACCATCACGGGGTCCCCGTAGAGATACTGGTTGGCCCAGTATTGGCCGCGCCAGTCGGGATAGCCCGGCGGCGGGTAGTAGGGATCATAGACCTCCTCCCACCAGACCTCCACCTCGGCATCCCCGGCGCCCTCCAGGTATTCGACCTTGACCTCGTACTCGCCGCGGGCCGGCCCGTGGTCCT
>JAFGKG010000107.1 GCA_016928715.1 Chloroflexia bacterium | reverse complement strand
GTTGGGGCGGCCCGCCCCTACGTCTCTCCCCACTCGTTCCCCCCAACCGTCAATTGCCCCCATAACGCGCGAACGTGCGAACGTTCTAACGTTCCCGCTCTTCCCGCCCCGGCCCACCACTTGCCCCGAACGTTCAACCGTCAACGTGCAACCGTCAACCGTACCCAACGCGTTAACGTGCGAACGTGTTAACGTTCCAACGTGCGAACGTGTCAACGTCTTTTCCCCCTTTTCCCCCTGACCCTTCACTTGCCCCCATAACGTTCGAACGTTCCAACGTTCTAACGCGCGAACGTGTGAACGTTCCAACGCGCCAACGTCCTTTATCGGCGCGAGATCGCACGTGTCCATCACCAAGGGGGGCGTGGACAGCTTGCTCGAGATCGCGACCCAGGTGTGGGTCGAGGATCACGCCGAGCCGCTCTCGGAGGCCTGGCGCGCGCGCATCCAGGCGGCCAACGAACAATTCGCGCGGGACGGGATGCGGGTGCTGGGCGTCGCCTTCCGGCCGCTGGACTGGGAGCCCGGCGCGGGGGTCCCAGAGGCGGAGCTGATCTTTGTCGGGCTGACGGCCATGATGGACCCGCCGCCTGGGCGGACTGGGACGCGGCGGCGCAGCAGTTTCTCACCGCCGACGAGGTCTATACCGAGACCCAGACCGCGCTGCGCAAGAGCGTGGTCTATTACCCCGGCGACCTCACCAGCACCGTCACCTGGCACGACGGCAGCCCCTTCTCGGCCGCCGACGTGGTGCTGCACATCATCCTCACCTTTGACCGGGCCAAGGAGGCCAGCGCCGTCTATGATGAATCAGCGGTGCCCGCCTTCAACACCTTTATGGAGGATTTCAAGGGCCTGCGCATCCTCTCCGTGGACCCGCTGGTCATCGAGACATACCGGGACGACTACCAGATCGACGCCGAGCGGATGGTCGACACCTGGTGGCCCTGTTACAGCACGGGGCCGGGGGCCTGGCACAACCTGGACCTGGGCCTGCTGGCCGAAGCGGCCGGCGAGGCGGCCTTTTCGGACGACAAGGCCGACGCGCTCCAGGTCGAGTGGCTGGACTACATCGATGGGCCCAGCCTGGCCATCCTGGAGGGACAGCTCAACCAGGCCCTGGCGGAGGACCACATCCCCTACAGCCCTACCCTGGGACAGTACATCACGACCACCCAGGCGAGCGCCCGCTGGCAGCAGCTCGCGCAGTGGTGGAACGAACGGGGACATTTCTGGATCGGCACCGGGCCCTTTTACCTGGAGGAGGCCCAGCCCTCATCAGGCACCCTGACCCTGCAGCGCTATGCCGCCCACCCCGATCCGCTGGACCGCTGGGCGGCCTTTGGCGCGGCGCCGATCGCCGAGGTCGAGATCGCGGGGCCGGAGGACGTGCTCAGCGGCACGGCGGCCACCTTTGACGTGCAGGTGAGCTTTGAGGGGCAGCCTTACACGATCACCGACACCCGCTTTGTCCGCTACCTGGTCATCGACGCCCAGGGCGACCTGGCCTTGAGTGGCGAGGCCGCGGCCCTGGGGGACGGCCAGTGGCAGATCGTGCTCGACGAGGGCCAGACCGGCCAACTGCCGGCCGGCCCGACCCGCCTGGAGGTCATTGTGACCCCCGGGAAAGTGGTCTTGCCCACCTTTGCCGCGCACCCGTTCTCCGTCAGCGTCCACGCCCCCATGACGCCGGGCGGCGGGGGGACGTTGGTCTATACCGATACCCAGGGGACGGTCACGTCGATTGAGGTGCCGGCCGGCGCCGTGGCCCAGACCATCACGCTGGCCTACGCCCCCGTCCAAGAACTCTTGGCGCCGGAGGGCTATCGCTGGGCCGGCCTGGCCTTTGACCTAAAGGCCTACCTGAGCGACACGCTGCAGCCCGGCTTTCAATTCGCCACGCCGGTCACCCTCAGCGCCGTCTACTCGGAGGGCCTGGTGCTCGGTGAAACGAACCTGCTGTTCCTCTACTGGGACGAGATCGCCGAGGCCTGGATCGACGCCGCCGAGACCTGCGATCCGGCTTCTGGCTACCTCCGCTCCCCGGAGGAGGACCGGCTGTCCGTGCCCATCTGCCACCTGAGCCAATTCGCGCTCCTGGAGCCGGTCGAGCAGATCTTTTTGCCGCTGGTGGTACGTTAGACCGGGGGGTTCTCCCCCCTTGACCGTCCCAAAATTCGTGATATACTTGGAGCAGAGGAGGAAACAATGCCTGTACAAACTCTGCTCCAGGCGAGCACCTATCGCGATTCCGTCACCCTGATGCAGGTGGCCCGGGATCTGACCCAACTGGCCGGCGTCCAGGACGCCGCCGTGGTCATGGGCACCGGCGCCAACAAGGCCCTGCTGCGCGAGGCCGGCCTGCTGCAGCCCGAGAGCGAGGCGGCCGGCCCCAACGACCTGCTCGTCGCCGTGCGGGCCGAGAGCCAGTCCGACGCCGAGCAGGCCCTGGAACGGGCCGGGCAACTGCTGGCCCGCCGGCCCGCGTCCGGGCCCGGCGGCCGCCGCGGTTTTCGCCCCCGCTCCATCCGCAGCGCCGCGCGGGCCCAGCCGGCCGCCAACCTGGCCCTGATCTCGGTGCCCGGCGCCCACGCCGCCGCCGAGGCCTGGGAGGCCCTGCACCAGGGCCTGCACGTGCTGCTCTTTAGCGACAACGTGCCCCTGGAGGACGAGGTCGCCCTCAAGCGCTACGCCGTCGAACACGGCCTGCTGCTGATGGGGCCCGACTGCGGCACGGCCATCCTCGACGGGGTGGCCCTGGGCTTTGCCAACGCCGTCCCCCGCGGCCCGGTGGGCATCGTCTCGGCCTCGGGCACCGGCCTGCAGGAGGCCGCCTGCCTGCTGGCCCGGCTGGGGGTCGGGCTCAGCCAGGGCATCGGCACGGGCGGCCGCGATCTCAAAGAGGCCGTCGGCGGCCTCATGATGCTGGAGGGCCTGCGGCGGCTGCAGCAGGACCCCGCCAGCGAGGTGCTGCTGCTCATCTCCAAGCCGCCCGCCGCGTCCGTGGCCGAACGTGTGTTGACCCAGGCCGGCCGGGGCGACAAGCCCACCGTGGTCTGTTTCCTGGGCGGCGAAACCGAGCTCGCCAGCGCGGTCATCCCCGCCCGCACCCTGCAGGAGGCGGCCTACCGGACCGCGGCCCAGGTCGCGGGCTACAGCGGGCCCTCCCTTGAGCAGGCCCTGGAGCGCGAGCGCGCCGAGCAGCGGGCCCTGGCCGGCGAGCTGGCCGCGCGGCTGCAGGCGGGCCAGCGCTGCCTACGCGGCCTCTACAGCGGCGGCACCCTGGCCGGCGAGGCCCTGATCGTCCTGGAGGACAGCCTGGGCGCGGTCCGCTCCAACGTGCCGCTGCGGCCAGAGCTGGCCCTGCCCGACCCGGCCCGCAGCCAGGGCCACTGCCTGCTGGACCTGGGCGCGGACGAGTTTACCGTCGGCCGGCCGCACCCCATGCTCGACCACGACCTGCGCATCCGCCGCCTCTTCCAGGAGGCCACCGATCCCGAGGTCGCCGTGATCCTGCTGGACATCGTCCTGGGCTACGGCGCCCACCCCGACCCGGCCGCCGAACTGGCCCCGGCCCTCTACCGGGCGCGGGCGCAGGCCGCCCAAGACGGCCGCGAGCTGCTGGTGGTGGCCTCGGTGACCGGGACGGCCGACGACCCCCAGGACCTGCAGCGGCAGGTGGGGGCGCTGGAAGGCGCCGGTGCCGTCGTCGCGCCCTGCAACGCCGCCGCCGCCCGACTGGCCGGCCGCATCCTTGAGTATTGAGTTCACGTTTTCACGTTCTCACAGGAGCACAACCGTGGCAGAAAAATCCAATCTCCTTCCCCGCCCCCTCTACGCCATCAACGCCGGCCTGGACGCCTTTGCCCAGAGCCTGCGGGCCCAGGGCGCGGCGGTCACCCAAGTGGACTGGAGCCCACCGCGCGTGCCCAAGCTGCACCACACCGGGCAGGGCATCGACATCGAGGCGGCCAACGCCGAGGCCTGCCGGCGCATCAACGCCGGCCGGCCCCGCCTACTCGGCCTGGGCCCGGCTCGCCAGGTCATCCCCGGCTGCCACGACCGCCTCATCCTGCACGCCGGCCCGCCCATCGCCTGGGAGCGCATGTGCGGGCCCCAGCGAGGGGCGGTCATGGGCGCCCTGGTCTACGAAGGATTGGCCGAGGACGAAGAACAGGCTGCGGCCCTGGCCGCCGAGGGCGAGGTCGAGTTCGCCCCCTGCCACCACTACCACGCCGTGGGGCCCATGGCCGGCATCATCTCGCCCTCCATGCCCGTCTTTGTCGTCGAGAACCAGGCCTATGGCAACCTGGCCTATGCCACCCAGAACGAGGGACTGGGCCGGGTGCTGCGCTACGGCGCCTACGGCCCGGGGGTCTATGAGCGGCTGCGCTGGATGGAAGAGATGCTCTACCCCACCCTGCAGGCGGCCCTGGAATCGATCGAGGACGGCATTGACCTGCGCGCCCTGATCAGCCAGGCCCTGCACATGGGCGACGAATGCCACAACCGCAACCGCGCCGGCACCTCGCTCTTTCTGCGCGCCATCACCCCGGCCCTGATGCGCACCTGCCCGGACGGGCAGCGGGCGGCCGCGGTCTTTGAGTTTATTGAAAAGAACGACCATTTCTTCCTCAACCTCTCCATGGCCGCGGCCAAGGCCTTACTGGAGCCGGCCGAGGGCATCCCCGGCAGCACGGTCCTGAGCGTAATGGCTCGCAACGGCACCGACTTTGGCATCCGCCTGGCCGGCGAGCCCGAGCGTTGGTTCACCGCCCCGGCCGGGGTCGTGGACGGCCTCTACCTGCCCGGCTTTGGCGCCGAGGACGCCAACCCCGACATCGGCGACAGCACGGTCACCGAGACGGCCGGCTTTGGCGCCTTTGCCATGGCCGGCGCGCCGGCCATCGCCCGCTTTGTCGGGGGCAGCCCCGAGGACGCCCTGGAGACCACCCTGGAGATGTACGAGATCTGCTTTGCCGAGCACGAGCATTTCACCCTGCCGGCCCTCGACTTTCGCGGCACGCCCCTGGGCATCGATGTGCGCCTGGTGGCGGAAAGCGGCATCCGGCCCCGGCTCAACACCGGCATCGCCCACAAGGAACCCGGCATCGGCATGGTCGGGGCGGGCGTGCTGCGAGCACCGGCGGCGTGCTTTGAGGCCGCCTTCAGGGCCGTACAAAGGTGGTAGACCCAAAGCTAGATCCGTTGTCCTAGAACGCACCGGCGCTCAAAACTGGTTCAGGAGAACGCGTATGCCCTTCCAAGCACTGAGCACAGAAAAACCAGGCCTGCTGCCCAAGTTTCGCCGGAACGTGCTGCGCTGGATCGCCGAGCACGCCGTACCCGAATCGGTCATTATTATGTTTACCGCCGTGCTGGTGGGCGCGGGGGCCGGCCTGGGCTCGGTCTTTTTCCGGTGGCTCATCGAAGAAATGCAGCATTTCTCCTACGAGCGGCTGGCCCATTGGTTGGGGGGTCTCTCGCCCTGGCACCTCCTGATCATCCCCACCGTGGGCGGGGCCATCGTCGGCCCCATGATCTACCGTTTTGCCCGCGAGGCCAAGGGCCACGGCGTGCCCGAGGTCATGGAAGCCGTAGCCCTCCGGGGTGGGCGCATCCGTCCCCAGGTCGCCCTGATCAAAGCCCTGGCCTCGGCCGTCACCATCGGCAGCGGCGGCTCGGCCGGCAGCGAGGGACCGATCGCCCAGATTGGCGCGGGCTTGGGCTCGACCGTGGGCCAGTGGCTCAAGCTTTCCGACGAGCGGGTGCGCAACCTGGTCGCCTGCGGCGCGGCCGGCGGCATCGCCGCCATCTTTAACGCCCCCATCGCCGGAGCGCTCTTTGCCCTGGAGATCATCCTGGGCCAGTTCCACGCCGTCTATTTCGGCGCCGTGGTCATCTCGGCCGTGGTCGCCGACATCATCTCCTTTGTACTGGAGGGCGAGGTCATGACCTTTGCCGCGGTCCCCCAATACACCCTGAATTCTCCCTGGGAACTGCTGCTGTACGCCCTGCTGGGATTATTCGCGGCCATCGTCTCGGTGGCCTTTTCCCGCCTGCTCTACCTGGGCGAGGATCTATTTGAGAAAATCCCCCTGCCCGAATACGTCAAGCCGGCCCTCGGCGGCCTCCTGCTCGGCCTTTTGGGCCTATTCAGCCTCAAGGCGGCTGGATACCCCCTGGCCTTTGGGGTGGGCTATGACAGCATCGACCGCGCCCTGCTGGGGGAGCTGACCCTGCAGATCGCCCTCTTGCTGCTGCTGCTCAAACTGGTCGCCACCATCCTCACCCTGGGCTCCGGCGGCTCCGGCGGCGTCTTTGCCCCCTCGCTCTTTATGGGGGCCATGTTGGGCGAGGCCTTTGGGCGGATTTCGCACCAGTTTTTCCCCGCCGCCACCGCGCCCTCCGGCGCCTACGCCCTGGTCGGCATGGCCGCCTTTTTCAGCGGCGCTGCCCACGCCCCGGCCACGGCCATCCTGATCGTATTCGAGATGACCCGCGACTATCGGATCATCCTGCCGCTGATGCTGGCCACCGTAATCAGCACGATCATCTCCCGCGTCATCAGCCCCGAATCCATCTATACCCTCAAGCTCAAACGCCGCGGCGTCCACCTGCAGCAGGGCCAGGACATCGACGTCATGCAGGGGGTCACCGTGGGGGAGGCCATGACCACCGAGCTGGATGTGGTCCAGTTGGGCACACCGCTGGAGATCCTCTTGGACGAGTTTGCGCGCACCCACCACCACGGCTTCCCGGTGGTGGATGAGGAGGGCCTGCTGGCCGGCGTGGTCAGCATCCGCGACCTGGAGCGCGCCCGCCAGGGCGGATCCCTGGAGGGCAAGACGGTCGCCGACATCGCCACCACCCGGGACCTGCTGCTGGCCCATCCCTACGAGCCCATGTGGAAGGCCCTGCACCGCCTGGGCGTGCGCAACGTCAGCCGGCTGCCCGTGGTGGAGCACGAGGGCTCGCGCAGACTGGTCGGCGTGGTCCGCCGGTCGGACATTATCCAGGCCTACGATCGGGCCATCGCCCTGCGCGCTCACCAGCAGCACCGGGCCAAGCTCATGCGCCTGGGCAAACTGGACGACACCAGCTTTGTGCACCTGGACATCGCGCCCGGCGCGCCGGCCGTGGGCAAGCGGGTCAGTGAACTCGAGCTGCCCCAGCAGTGCCTGCTGATCGCCGTGCGGCGCAACTACAAGCTGCAGATCGCCCACGGCCAGACCCGGCTGCAGGCCGGCGACCGGGTCACCCTCTTTGCCGACGACGCCTGCCTGCGGCAGGCCCGCCGCTGCCTGACCGGGGAAGAGGAAAAAGTGGAAGAATGAAAGCGCATCCGCATTACCGCCGCCTGTCCCGGCGCATCACGGTCATCACCACCGTCGCCAACCTGTTTGGCGCGTTCCTGGTCATGTCCTACCTGCGCAGCACGCTCCGCCAAAGCACCCCGCTGGGTCTGGACCTGGGCGTGCTGCTGCTGGTCTCGGCAGGCCTGATGGTGCTGGGCAATTACCTGATCGAGCGCCGCCAGGCCCCGCTGTGGACCTGGTACCGGCGGGCGCTGGACGGCCAGGTCGCGGCCCCGGCCCCGCAAACGGTCCGGCGCATGGCCCTGAACATGCCCGGCAACTCCGCCCTGGCCACCCTGGCCATGTGGCTGCTGGCTGGCCTAATCTTTGGCTTTACCAACGGCCTGGAGAGCGGGGGCGGCCTCAACTGGGACCGCGCGGCGCAGACCGTCCTGGCCATTGTGGGCCTGGCCGGACCGGTCACGGTGATTATCATCTATTTTGCCAGAGCGCACCTGGCAGGAAGAACTGCCCCGCTTTTTCGGCCCGGGCATGCGGGTCCAAGAGCCGGCCTTTCGCATGACCGTGCGCCGACGCCTGCTGGTCCTCTTTGCCCTGGCCTTTATGCCACTGCTCGACCTGGCCCTGATCTCGTACAGCCAGGCCACCCGCATCGCCGAGGCCCCTGAACCGGCCAGCCTGCTGCCCGGATTCCTGCTCATGGAAGGCGTTTTTTATTTCCAGATTGCGCCAAAAGGCCCGCCAACTGCGCCGGGATCGAGGCGCGTCGGACTGCGACCAAGCCCTCCACACCCACTTGTACTCATTACCCATCTCAGCGGCGGGGAAACAGGACAAAGGCATTGTTTTAAACTTGAAAAGCACGTATAATAGGCTGGCCAACTGTTAACAGGCCTAGTTCTCTTCGTTTTGGGCTAGAGAGGAGGCCCATCATGGGAATCGACGAACGTTGGGCCAGATTCCGCGAACTCGACCGAAACATCGAGCAATCCCTCGGAAAACTGATCCCCCTGTTCCAACGGGAGCAAGATCCCGCGAACCGGCTATAACGACCGGTACTGGCCCGCCGGCATTCTAAAAGGAGAACGCCATGAAACTGATCGACCTGACCATCCCGCTGGGCATCGCCACGCCACCGTGGCCCACCTACGAGCCGCTGCAGGTGAAATATTTCAAGCGGCTGGCCCCCAACGGCGCCAACGGCCAACTGCTGACCCACTCGAACCACCTGGGCACCCACCTGGACGGCGAGATCCACTTTTTCAGCGCCGGCAAGGACATCGCCGCCCTCGAACTGAACGACTTTTTGGTCGGGCCGGCCGCGGTGGTGGACCTCTCGGACGCCGTCGGCGACTACCAGATCTATACCCCGGCCATGATCGAGGAGCGGGTGGAGGTGCGCGAGGGCGATATCCTCATCATCCACACCGGCTACCACCACTTTGGCTGGGACCAGCCCTACGCCGACGAGATCCGCTACATGGTGCAGCACCCGGGTCCGGACCGCGAATTCGCCGTTTGGGCCAAGGAAAAAAAGATCCAGTGGATTGGGGTGGACTGCGGCAGCGCCGACCACCCCATGAACACGATCATCCGCGACTGGATGCCGCGCCAGGCCGTCGAGGCCGACCAGGTCTTTCGGCAGCTCTACGGCCAGCCCCTGGCCGAGCGCTTTACGCCGGACAAGTACCAGCTCATGCACATCGAGATGTTCCCCCACCACATCATCCACGCCGAGTGCCTGGGCGGGGACATTGACCTGCTCTGCAACCGCCGCACGACCGTCGGCTTTTTCCCCTGGCGCTTTGTCGACGGCGAGTCCAGTATCGGCCGCTGCGTGGCCATGGTGGACGACGACGAGTACGCGGAGCTGATGGCGCGCAAGGCGGAACTGCCCAAGACCAAGTTCGGGGACGGCTACGAGCCGGAGCACGTGGAGAGCATCGAGCGGCTGACGCGGCGGGCAAGCGCACGCAGGCTGGATCACGGTCCACTATAACAGTTTCGCCGTCCCACACCAAATCCGCCGGATTGAGACGCACCACGCTATCCACGGCGTAGATAGCGTTGAGTGCCCGTTGAATATGCGTATGTACTTTCTGCAGGAACTGGAGGCGCTGCTGCATTATAACGGCCTGGCCATCAAACACAAATACGGCAGCTACGAGCAGACGGCCTTTGGCGCCGGCTCGAACAAGCAGCTCGTCGTCTGCCGTCTGGCCGGCCGCGGGCCTGGATAGCGGCGCTGTTTAAGCAGGAGAAACATGGCTCTACGGACAAGTGTCAACGCAATGCTCAAACGCCTGCGCACCACGCTGCTGGCCCGCCTGGCCCGCTACACGGCGGTGCGGGCGGTCTCGCTCGCCTTTACCGTCGTCGTGGCCGTGTACCTGATTATCCTCATCGCCAACCTGGGTGGTTTTGTCGACGTGGTGATCCGCAACAACATCTCCTGGGCTATTGCCATGCGGATTCGGGGGGGCTGGCTGCGGGACGTCTCCCTCGAAGAGCGGATGGCGCTCGTGGAGGAGACCCAAGCGGCCATGGAGGAGGCGGCCGGTTTGAACGAGCCCTTTATGCTGCGCTGTTTTCGCTGGCTGGGCCAGGGCCTGAGGCTCGATTGGGGGGAGGATATGCGGGCGCAGATTCTGGACAGCTTGCCCCGTACGCTGCTCCTGTTTGGCCCGGCCAACCTCTTGCTTTTCTTCGCCAGCGTCTTTGTGGCGGCGCCGCTGGCCCGCAAGTACGGCCGCTGGATGGACCGCTTTATCGTGATGCTTTCCCCCTTGTCCTCTGTACCGGCCTGGGTTTTGGGCATTGTCCTGAACCTGCTCTCTATCCGGGTGTTGGGCGGCCTGTCTACCGGGGGGGTCCTGGATGCCTGGCCCGGCGAGTTTACCTGGGGATATTTGCCGATCCTGCTCAAGCGTATGCTGCTGCCCTTCCTGGCCATCTTTCTCAGCGGGTTCATACAGAGCGTCTATGCCTGGCGCACCTTCTTTTTGATCTATGCCAGCGAGGATCACGTCGAGATGGCCAAGGCCAAGGGATTGCCCGCCGGCATGCTCGAACGGCGCTATATCCTGAGGCCGGTGCTGCCCTACCTGGTGACCAGTTTTGCCCTGCTGTTCGTCAACCTCTGGCAGGAGGTGATCGTACTGGAGCAGTTTTTCAAGGTAGAGGGCATCGGGCGGCTCTTTTGGGGCGCCCTGCATCGCTTTAACACGCCGATGATCGTGGCTCTCGTGACGGCCTTTGCCTATCTTTTGGCGATCACGATCTTTTTACTGGACATTATCTATGCCCTGGTAGATCCCCGGGTGCGGATCGACAGCGGCGCGCAAAAGGACAGCGCGGCGCTGGGCGCCCGCCGGCCCAGCCTGCGGGAGCGCCTGGAGGCGTTCAGGCGTGCCCTGCGGCGGCCCTTTGAGCGCCGGGCGAGGCCCTCCTGGACGGCCTTTCTCCCGTCGGCCGCGCCCGATCGCCCGCGCAACAGCCTCCTGGCATCCAGGAAAACGCTGCGAGACCGCCTGGAACAGTTCAAACCGGCGCTGCGCGAGATCGTGCGGCATCCCTCGGCCCTGTTCGGCCTGTCCATCATTGTGGTCATGATCGGCCTTTCGGTCTATGCCGTGATCGCCATCCCCTACGATGAGATGATCGCACGCTGGCGCGAGGACGAGGAGAGCTGGAGGTACAATCCGCAGAACGCCTATCCTACCTGGGTCAATCTTTTCAGGAAGGACGATTTGCCCAAGACCTTTATCCTGGACAGTCGGGAGCGGTCGATCGACAAGAGCGTGCGCGCCATCTCGGAGGACATGACCGAGATCAGTTTTTCCTTTCCCCTTGATTTTCCGTACGAAGGATTTCCCCAGGACTTGAGCCTCTACTTTGAGGCCCAATATGACGTCAAGTCGCCGCATGTCGCCCTGACCTGGGTGAGGCCCGACGGCCGGGAGATCGATCTGCTGACCGATTCGCTGCGCTCGTCCCGGCAGACCTATATTTTCTCCCAGGACGAGAGCCTGCGCCGCAAGCTGAACCGCAGGCCGTTCTGGAGGGTGGATCTGGAGCTATCCCCGGTGCGGGTGTTGTTTATCGACCCGCAGCCCGAGGACCCCGTTGCCCTGGAGGGACACTACGAACTGCGGGTGCAGTCGTTCGTGTTCGAGGAGGGCGCCGACGTGGACGCCAAGTTTATCCTCTACGGACAGGTCTATGGATTGGCGGGGACGGACCATCGTCGGCGGGATCTACTGGTGCCCCTGCTCTGGGGGATGCCGGTGGCCCTGTCCTTTGGCATCCTGGCGGCGGTCAGTACCTCGTTGATCACGATGATGATCGCCGCGATCGGCGCCTGGTTCGGCGGTTGGATGGATGCCATCATTCAGCGCATCACCGAGGTGAACCTGATCCTGCCCTTTCTCCCCGTCAGCCTCATGATCTATATCCTCTATTCCAAGACCTTTTGGGTGCTCTTGGGCGTCACCGTGCTTTTGAGTATCTTTGGCCCGCAGATCAAGAACTATCGCTCCATCTTTTTGCAGATGAAGGGGGCGTCGTATATCGAGGCCGCCCGCTCCTACGGGGCCGGGGATTGGCGCATCGTCTTTCACTACCTGATCCCGCGCATCATCCCCGTGCTGGTCCCGCAGTTGGTCATCCTGGTGCCGGGTTACGTCTTTCTGGAGGCGACGCTGGCCTTTATGGGGATGAGCGATCCCGTGCTGCCTACCTGGGGCAAGCTGATCACGGACGGTCTCTCTCGGGGCATCTATACCGGGGATTATCACGTGGTACTGCAGCCGCTGGCGCTGCTCCTGCTCGTCGGTTTCGCTTTCGTCATGTTGGGTGTCGCCTTGGAGCGCATCTTTGAACCGCGGCTGCGGGAAAGGTAGGGGCTGCAAACCCGCACACCTTGTGCTATAATACCCTCACCAGCAACTTTGCTCCTGCCAAGGAGGTGCCCGTTTGCTCTGGAACGCCCTGAATCTGCTGCTCTACGCCCTGCTTTCCACGGCTTTTCTGGCTTTTCTCGGCTATGGCCTGGCCAGTCTGCTGCTGCCCCGCCAGTGGCGGGAGGAGCAGGGCCTGCTGGCCCCGCTGTTGGGCTACCTGCTGCTGCTGCTGGTAGGCTATTACAGCCTGCGCACGGTCCTGGACCTGCGCGGGGCCTTTTGGCTGGCCCTGACCTTGGGCCTGCTCATCAACAGCCTGGCCCTGAGGCGGCGGCGGGGGGAGCGGTTGAGCCCGAACTGGCGCCGGCACGGGCCGGTCTGGCTGATGGCCCTGCTGGCCTTTTTGCTGGGTGCGCTGCCGCTGATGCGCTACGGCTATATCACCGTGATCGGCGAGAACTGGGACCCAGAGAACTATTTGCCGGTGGCCGAGTACCTGCTGCAGGTGCCCCTGGGCCAGATCGGGGAAATGCCGCCCAACCCGCTGCGCGACCTGAACGCCTCTCCCCCGCGCATTGGCCTGACCCTGGGCTTTAGCATCCTGCAGGGCAGCCTGCAGCAGCTCCGGGGCTGGGACGCGCTGCGCAGCTTTGCGCCCACGCTGGCCCTGCTGCGCGGCCTGGCGGTGCTGGCCTTCTATCTGCTGTTCCGGCGTGGTCTGCGCATGGGGCACCGCTCGGCCCTCCTGGCCAGCCTGCTGGTCGCCCTCTATGCCCTGGGTCTGTGGATCGCGCTGTTCAATTTCGGCATGCAGATGGCCGCCCTGCCCCTGGTCCCCCTGGCCCTGCTGCTCTGGCTGGCCGTGCTGCGCCGGCCGGCCGCCTCCACGGTGCTGCTGGGGGCGGCGGCGGTGGCCGTGCTGCCCATCGCCTACTATCCGGCCCTGACCGTGTTTGTGCCTGCCGCGCTGGGCCTGGGCCTGTACGAGCTGATCCGCAGCCAGCGCCGCCGGGCCTTCCTGCTGACCGGCCTAGGCACGGCCCTGCTCTCGGTGCTGCTGGCCCTGGGCCCGGTCCTGGACTATGGGCAGGGCTTTGCCTTTCGCTATTCCCAGCAGATGACGACGCTGGGCCTGTTTCGCCTGATCTCGCCGGGGGAGGCCCTGGGCCTGCTGCCCTTTTCCCGCACCGCCGCCGCGCTGTCCGCCCTGGACCGGGGCCTCCAGTGGCTGGGCCTGGGGCTGTGCGCCCTGCTGCTCCTGGCAGCACTCTGGCGCAGCCGGCTGCGCTGGCTGTGGCTGTCGTTGATCCTGCCCGGCGCGCTCTATTTGGCTTGGCTGGCCGGCTGGTTCTGGCCGGCCGCCCGGGCCCTGCAGCAGCGCGGCCTGTTGGGCGCGGCTTTGGCCGAGCGCTTCAAGCCCTATCCCTACGCCTATATGAAGGGCGCCGTCCTGGTCGCGCCGCTGCTGTTGGGCCTGCTGATGGAGGGTTGGGACCGGCTTTGGGCCTGGCTGGTCCGGCCGGCCTCGGGCACCCGGCGGCGCCTCGCACAGGCTGCCCTGCTGGCCCTGTTCCTGGTCCCCCTGCTCCTTTTCCTGCGGGCCGACGCCCTGGTCCTGGCCCCCTACTGGGAGCGGCCGGCGCATTTTGGTCGGGCCGCGCTGCAGGTTGAGGAGGCTGCGGCGCTCCTGCCGCCGGGGGCCTCCGTCTATCTCACCGGCCGGCCGGAGCGCTCGCGCGTCCAGTTGGGCCTGTTCGCCTATTTTCTGCGCGCCCACCCCGTCTATGGCCGCCTGAGCCTGGCCTACGGTGCCCAGGACCGGCGCGTCCCCGGCCTGGCCCCGGCCTACGCACTGCTCGATGGGGCCGACGACCCCCACCCCCTGGGCTTTTTCCCCCAAGAGCGCATTTGGGCCGGCGGCGGCATGGCCCTGTACCGGCGCGACCCGGCCATCGTCGCCTTTTTGGACCTGCGCGCGGACGCCTACAGCGGGCGGCCGGCGGCCGAGATCCACGCCCGCGAGCCCCTGGCCGAGCGGCTCCTGCAGAGCTATGGCCCCTACCCCACCCTGGAACCGGGCCGGTCGCTCGTCTTTTACGCCGACGGGGCCGGCCTCGGCCGGCAGCCGGGCGAACTGGCGGACCAGGCCGGACGCCGCTCCCTGCTCCTGGCCCTGGCTGCTCCCGAGCCGACCCGGCTCAGTGTGCGCTGGGAGGACGGCACCACCGAGACCGTCGACCTGCCGGCCGGCTTTTCGCTGTATGGCAGCGATCCCCGCGAGCTGCCCGGCCGCGTGCAGGTCTCCCTGCAGGCCGAGGGGCCGCTCTGGCCCTGCTGGGTCGCCCTGCAGCAGGGCAGCGCGCCCGGCGGGCTGTGGCCCCAACCGCAGGAGGTGCTGCTGGCGCCCGATACGAGCGTCGAGGGCACGGTCCTGGAGATCGACCTGCGCCTGCAAAACGACAGCGGCCGGCCCCTGCGCCTGGGGCTGGAGGTCTGGGAGGATACCTTCCATGGCGCCCAACACTATGCCTGGTGGGGCCCGCTGGCCCTGCCCGATCGCGGCAGCCTGCGCCTGCGGGCGGACCTGGAGGCCCGCAGCGCCCAGGCCTGGGTGGAGGGGGAGGAGCGCGCTTTTCCGGCGGGGGCCGAGACGTGGTCGGCGCTCCCCCCCGGCTCTTACTTTGCCGCGCTGTGGGTCTATTACGGGCAAGAGATCGTGGCCGTGCGGCCGCTGGCCCATTTCCAATGGGAGGACGGCGCCGTACGGGATTTGACCGCCCTGGACCTCTCGGCTGCCCTGCTCTGGCCGCACAGCCCGGCCCAGCCCTCCGGGGCGCGTTTTGGCCCCGGCCTCGAGCTGACCGCCTACGAACTGGGCGCGGGCCCCTTTGAACCGGGCGATCGCGTGCCCCTGGCCCTGGAGTGGGGCGCTTTGGATCCACTGCCGCTCGACTATTTCGTCACGGCCCAGATCGTCGGCCCGGACCGGCTCTGGGGACAGTGGGATGGGCCCCTGGGGCAGTGGTATCCGGCGACGCTCTGGCAGCCGGGGCAGCACATTCGCGACGACATCCCCCTGCAAGTCGACGCCGAGGCCCCGCCGGGCCGCTACCGCCTGATCGTGGCCGTCTATGACCCGGTCACCATGCAGCGCTTGCCCGTTTTCTCGGCCGCGGGGGAATCCCTGGGGGACAGCCTGGATCTGGGGGCGCTATGGGTGCGTTGAGGGGACGCCGGGCCGTGTTGAACGAGGGGCGATCCACCTATGGGCGCCTGCTGCTGGGTGTCCTGGTCCTGTTCCTGGTGGCACTGGCCGGGGTCTGCACGGCTGGCCGCCTCTCCCCCGGCTACACCCTGGACCTGGGGCCGGGGGAGTGGGGCCGGCTGCAGGGCTTTTACGATTGGGAGGATAACGGCCTCTATACTTATCGTTGGACGACCTCGCGGGCGCGTATCCGCCTGCCGGTTCTGGGCGCGCCCCGGCGTTTGACCCTGCGCCTGGACGGCAGCCGGCCGCCGGCTTTCGAGACGGCGGCGGTGACGCTGTGGCTGGACGGCCGGCCCGCGCTGCGCATCGAGCCGGCCCCGGGCCCGCACCTCTATCACCTGGTCTACGAGGCCCCCTCGGCCTGGCGTTGGGAGAGCGTGCTGGAGCTGCGCACCGAGACCTTTCAGCCGCCCGGCGACGCCCGCCACCTGGGGGGAATCGTGGACCGGCTGCACGCCTCCCGCCCCCTGCGGCCCACCGGCCTGCTCTGGCCGCTGGTCCTGCTCTGGAGCGCCGTGGGCCTGGCCGCCCTGGCCCTTTCCTGGGCACTGGGCTGGCCGCTGGAGGCCGGTCTGGCCCTGGGCTTGTCCCTGGAACTGCTGCTGAGCCTGCTGTTGGCCCGTTTTCTGCCGGCCGTGCTTCCCTGGGCCGGCCTGCTGCTGGGGGTGCTGCTGGGGGCGGCCCTGGTGGGCCGGCTTTTCCGGGGCCGGTCGGCCTTGGGCTGGGCCCGTTCCTCCCGGCGGCGGGAGCGCCCCTGGGCCCCCTTTGCCCTGGCCTGCCTGCTGCTGGCCCTGGTCCTGGCCCTGCTGCACCTGCTCACGCCCTATCTGCCGGTGGGGGGCAGTTGGGCACTGCAGGTTTTGGAGCCCTTTTACGCGCCGGCCGGCCCCTTCCCCCGGTCCCTACTGCGCTGGCTGCCCCTGCTGGCGGTGGCCTGCGCGGCGATCCCCCGCTTCAATCGGGACCTGCGCCGCCTGGTCCGGGGCCTGATCCGTCTGGGCCACCGGCTGGCGCCGCGCCTGCGTCCTCCGGGCCGCTGGCTGCTGCTGGGCCTGCTCTTTGTCCCCCTGGGCTATGCCCTGCGTTCGCGGGTGCTCTGGGGGGACGGCCCCCACCTGATCGCCCACATTGGCGCGGGCTATCGTTTCAAAGAGGCCGAGATATTGGCCTTTTTCAGCCAGGCCACGCTCTACCAATGGGCCGAGCGGCTCTGGGGCTGGCGGGTGGAGGACGTCTATGTGCTCAGCGGCGTGGTGTTGGGGGCGCTCTACGTGGCGCTGGCGGCGGCCCTGAGCGAGGAGGTGGCCCGAGGACGTTTTGGCCGGGTGGCCGCCTTTGCCCTCTTGGCGACGTTGGCCACGGTGCAGTTCGGTTTCGGCTACCTGGAGAACTATACCTTTGTGACGGTGGCCCTGCTGGCCCTGTTCTGGCAGATGCTGCGCGTCCTGCGTGGGCGGGGCCGGCCGGCGCTGGTGCTGGCGCTGTGGGTATTGGCCTGCGCCTGCCACCTGCAGGCCCTCCTGGTGGGGCCGGCGGTGCTCTATACGCTCGTGCGGGCCTGGCAGGATCTGCCGGCGGGGGCGCCGCGCCGGCTGCTGCTGGGCCGGCTGCTGCTGGCAGGGGCGCTGCCGCTGCTGGCCCTGGTCGCCCTCTTGAGCGCCGGGGGCTATGATTGGGCGGCCTTGGTGCAGGGGGGCTGGACCCGGGGCAACAATCCCTACGTGTTGGTGCCCCTGCGCAGCCCGGATGGCTATAGCCTCTTTTCCCTGCGGCACCTGGCCAACCTGCTCAACGAACATCTCTTGGTGGCTCCGGTGGTCCTGCCCCTGCTGGCGCTGTTGGTGCTCTGGGCGCCTCGGCGGGTGCCCTGGCGGGATCCAGCGCTGCGGGCGCTGTTGCTCGCTGCGGTGGGGCTGCTGCTCTTTGCCTCGTTGATGTACCCGGACCTGGGCGCCGCGATGGACTGGGATCTCTTTGCCCCGGTGGCGCTGCCGTACACCCTGCTCTGCGGCTATCTGCTCGATCGGGTTGTCGCGGACGGCGAGGCCAAGCGCTACGGGGTGACCGTACTGCTGGTGTACGCGGCCGTCCACGCGGCGCTGTGGGTGTTGTTGAATGCCCGGATGATCTAGGAGGCCCGATGTCCGCTTTTGTAGTCGAACCGGCCTTGCGGGGGGGCTCCCTGCCCTTTGACCGGGCGGCCCCGCTGTACGATCGCACCCGGGGCTTTCCTCCCGGCGTGGCGGAGCGGGTGGCGGCCGGCATCTGCCGGCTGGCCGGGCTGGGGCCGGGCGCGGCCCTGTTGGACCTGGGGGTGGGGACGGGCCGCCTGGCCCTGCCCCTGGCCGCGCGGGGCCTGCGGGTGACCGGGATCGACCTGTCGCGGCCCATGTTGGAGGCGCTGCGGGCCAAGGAGGGACCGGGGCGCCTCCCCCTGGTCGAGGCCGACGTGGTGCACCTGCCCTTTGCCGGGGGCGCTTTTCAGGCCGTCCTGGCCGTCTACCTGTTCCACCTGGTCGGTGGATGGCGCGCCGCCCTGGCCGAAGCGCGGCGGGTGCTCGCTCCGGGGGGCTGCTTTCTGTTGGGCTGGGTGCGCTGGGGGACGCCCAATCCCTTTGAGGAGGTGATGGGGCGCTGGCGCGAGATCGTGGTCTCGATGGGCGGACGGGTGAGTTGGCCGGGCCAGAGCGAGCCGGAACGGCTGCGCCGGGCCCTGCGCGAGCTGGGCCTGCAGCCCCAACAGGCAGCCGACGCGGCGGTATGGTCGGGCCGGGCCTGCCCGGCGCAGGTCCTGGAGCACGTCGCCGAACGGGCCTTTTCCGATTCCTGGCGTGTGCCGGAAGATCTGCACCAGCGCTCCCTGCAGAAGCTGCGGGAGTGGTTGCGGCGGCGCTACGAGGACCCGGGGCAGATGGTGGAGGCCCAACACGCGTTTCAGTTGGCGGTCCTGGAAAAGACTTGAACGAGTGGGCCACGGGGACTTGTTGACGGGGCTGCCGGCTTTGGCTATAATGGTATCGTGTTGGACCAAGAACCAGGGGCGCTGGAAAAGCCGATTTGTCCAGAGTGGTAGTGGAGCTTGCCATGGAGAATTTTCGCACCGAAGTCATGCTGGTCATGACCTTCGGTCTCACCTTTATCCTGGAAATGGTGCGCTTTTGGCTTTTCTATCGCCTAGGCCTGGGGGCCAAGTCGCCTGGACCGTGGTACTATGCCTATTACGCTCCCTTTGTGGCCGTCTGTGCCGGGTTGGGATCTTGGCTGAGTACAGTGTTGATGGTTGTGCTGCAGTGGCTTTGGATGTGGGTGCGCAGTCCGGAGGGGGATCTCTCGTTATATCTGAGCGCCTTTTTCCTGGTCTTGTTGGCCGCCGCGATCACGGCCCTGTTGTATTTGGCCCTGGGCAAAGTCGAAAAGGGCCGCAGCACCCTGCTGCGAATGGCCCCCTTGGTGCTGCTCGATCTCGTTTGCTTTAGCTATAAACCCCTGCGCTTTCTTTTTGGGGGGACCCTGCTGTTATTGGTGAGCTGCGCGGTCGGCCGGGTCATTCGTCTGCAGAACTGGGACGATATCGTGGAATGGCTGCGTTCTGGCAGTGCGGCCCGCGATCGAATTCGGGTGACCTTTAACGTGCAGTCCGAAGCCGTGCTGCAGCGGCGGGGAGAGAGATTTGATATTGATGATGAGCCGTTATTGAATCTCCCCGATCGCTTGGAAACTAACGAGGTCTCGCGACTGATCGAGTTGCTGGGCCTCTTTGTGCGAGATTTCTGGCGGGACTGGCGGGCGCTGCGGACAGAGCCCCTCTCTTTGCAGGAACTGCCCTCGCAGGGCGAGGTGGCCAAGCTGATCGAGCAGTCCATGCATCAGCAGGACCTTGCCGAGTTCTCGCAACTGCAGTTGCCGACCGGGCTCGTGCAAAAGCTGCGAGAGGAAGCTCAGGGGCGTGACCTGGAGCGCCTGCGGCTGCCGCCGGACCACGTTCTGGAGCAGTGGCGCCAATTTCTGCGCGAGCCTTCGCAGGAGGCGCGGGAGACCTTGTCCCCCGACACAATCCTTTTGCTGCGACAGGCGATGGATCGACAGGTCCTGGTGGGATGGCTGAACCGCTATTTTTTCCCCGGATGGCAGGAATCCCTGCAGCAGCTTGCCGCTTTGATACAGTCGGCATACAGTGGACTGGCGGACTCTTTGCAGAAGGATCGAGAGGAGCTCCTGCAAGCCCTCGAGGATTTTGTCTGGCGATTGTGCCGGCGGGTGCAGGAGGATTTGTACAGGGCCTGCGGCCGGGCATTGAAGGAATACGACCATGCCATGCCCTTGAGCCCGCGGCAGATCGCTTTGTTCCAAAAGTACTTTTGGGGCTGGCTGCAGTGGCATGTTGGGACAGGATCTGTGGAGGCGTATCTGCGGGGGATGTTGTTGGAGCAGGCCGGTGGGAGCGGATCGGAAGAGCTGGCCCAGGCCGCTCGCGCCGCGGTCCTGGCGATCCGTGGGACGCTGCTTACATCCAAGTTGGATGATTGGCGGGGTCGCCTGAACGAGGCCCTGGCTGGCTACAACTTGCAACTGACCCCGGATCAATTGGAACAGGTCGAATCCCGTCTGTTTGGGAGTGATGTTGTTCTGGGGATCTGCCTGGATCGGGCTTTATTGACCGAAAAGGCCAACAAACTGCTGGCCCCATTGCTGGCGGATCGTGTTGTTCTGGATCCCGGTCTGATCGAGGATGTGGTCAAAGCCTATCTGGGCCGTGTGGAGGCGGTGGTGCTGCACCGGCCGGACCAGATCCTCGAGACTAAATTACAGGGGGCCTGGGATGAGCGCGGCCGCCGTCTGGATCTAGAGGAGGCCCGCCAGATCGTCGACGAAATTTGGGGCAAATGTCTGTCTGATTACAGGCAGCGACTGCAAAAGTGGGATGCCCTGGCCGGGGATTTGTGGGGCCGGCCGCTGAAACGCAAGGGGGAGTTGGAAAAAGACCTGGAGGGTCACTTTCTCCAATTGGTCGAGTCCAATCTGGCCAAGACCGAGTTGCCCCTGTTCGAGAATTTTCCCTGGACCCCATTGTTCGAGGCCTCTGGCCTGGTTATCCCCAATGCCGCTTGGCAGGGCGAACGGTTGCGCCGCTGGCTGAGGCGGCGGCTGCGAAATCAACTCCGGCGTGACTGGGTTCAACTGCAGTCCTGGCTCTCGGAGGGCCTGTCGCTGGCTCCGGCCGAGTCCGAGCTCGTGCGGGAGCGCTTGGCGGCCTGGTTGGCAGGGGCGCTTTTCCCCGGTTGGCAGAAAGGCGTCGCCGACCTGGCCCGGTTGATCTCTGGTGTCATACAAGAGATAGAGGAGGATCTTGAAGCGGGGCAGGATTTGCCGGCAGCGGTGCAAATCCGAGCCCATATTCGGGCCGAGCGAGCCCATCGACTTGCGGATTATTGGATCAGGTTTTTGCAGGAACTTTACTACTCGCTGCAGTGGATATCCGATCGAGTAGACTATGCCTCCAAGTTGGAGGAGTGGCTCCTGCAGCGGAACCGTCTCAGCGAGGTCACCCGGGCCCTGGACCAGATGGCCCATCGCGAGGATCTTTTGGACGGGATGATCGAGTTTGTCTCTGAAAACCTGGATCGCTTCAAGGCCGTGCGGCAGAGCGGATTGCAGGGCGAGGAGGAGCGCCAGTATGTGCGGCAGTTTTTGCAGGCCAAATTGCGGCCGGGTTGGCAGGGGGACTTGGACGGGCTGACCCGGACGGTGATCGACCTGCTAGACGGGTTCGGGTCGCTGCATCAGGCTGGCGCGGAGCGGCAGGATATTCGCAGCCTGCTGGAGCGCAATGTTATTGTCAATTGGAAGGGTCTCGTGGACATGTTGGCGGATTCTATCCACGAGCAGTTGGATGAACTGATCGCTCTGAACGAGTCCGGAGCACCAGAGCTCGATAAGCGTGTCCGGAGCATGGTCAGGGAGAAGCTGGAGCGGTGGAATCTGCACAACTTTTTCTATTGGCACTATGACATGCCCCGGGAGGGGCTGGAGCTGTACGTCACCCGGACGCCGCCTTTTGAGATCAAGCCTATCATAGAGTGGCCGGATTACCTGGGCCTGTTCCTGACCTACTGGCAGGAGCGGGACAAGAAGAAAAGGCGGTAGTGGCGACAGTATCAGCGATCTCGGGGTCTCCATTCCCCGGTCAGTGGTTTGAAATCGAACTCGAGCTCGAAGCGAAAGCCGCCCTTGTACATGATCTCCAGCAACTGCGCCAGGGAGCTTTTTTCCGGGGTATCGCGCAGCATGGTGTAGCGGAAAAAGCGGACCCCTCTGAGCACCAGGTAGCCCTGAGTGCTATAGAGGCCGGTGGGGATGTTGCGCAGGGTGTGGCGCTGCAGGATCCCATAGAGCGCATCCAGATAGTTTTTGTACAGGGCGCGGACCTGGCGGCAGATTTCGTCCGAGTATGTTGTTTCCATACTCCCCAGCTCTGACTCGACGATTTGTCGCCAGTTTTTGGGGGCACCCTCTCCATAGAGGTGGGTGTCCAGGACCGCTTGGGCGACATGCTCGGCCAGTCCTTCCCAAATGTCGCAGATAGGCTGATCTTCTTTTTTGAGTTTGCCCTGGCCGAATCTGCTGCGCTTGGTTTCCTCACGGGCCTGTTGGACCAACTCTTCGAGTTGTTCGTGGCTCATGATTTGCAGCGGAAAGTACTCGATGATGGTCGAAGGGTTCATCAGGAACCTCCTGGTTGACAAGAGCTGTCTTTTGCGCTATCATAGGGTCATAGAACACATGTTTGGTCGGCCTGCCGAGATCTGCTCAGGAAGCAGCTATGCCTGCTGAAGTATGGACTCGCCAAGAATTATATAATTTTATCCGTGCCATCTATGCGGCCAAGCTGGCCCCTACAGAGCTTCCAGCAGAGGATCGTTGGCTGCAGGACGACTGCGAACCTGGGGCTCGGCTGCAGAGCTACGTGCAGGGCTGCCGGGTGGCGGTGCGCTCGCTGCTGCTGGTCTTTGGCTTTCCCTTGGATGCCCTGGCCCACCCCACGGCCGAGCCCACCGAGTGGCTGAATGCCGTCGAGGTCTGGTTTGCCCAGGACCTGCAAAACCTGACCGTGTCGCTGCTCCTTTCGGCCAGCCCCATGTTAGAGTTCGCCCAAGACGAGCGGGGTGCTCGGGAATACCTCCAGGGCTTTTACGACACTCTTTCCTCCCTGCTGCAGGCATTGGGCATTCCGTTGGGCCCCCTGAAGGAAGCCGCGGCGCAGGTACCGGCTCTCTCTCCGACCGAGGGCAAGCGACCAAGAGGTCGTCGCTATTGGCAAGGTTGGAGCTGAGGGGCGGCTTTGGCCGGCCGCGCTACTTGCCTTTCCTCTTTTCCGTGTCCTCTTCTGGCGGTAGTTGAGCTGTTGTGGGGCCTTGTTCAAAAACCGTGGCCAGCCGGACGGCCTCCTGGGCCAGGCGTTCGAGGTTATCGGCCATGTTGATGGCGACGTGGGGGGCGACGTGCTGCACGTCGGCCATGCTTTTTTGGATGAGGGTGATGACCTGGCTCAGGCTCTCCCCGGTCTCACGAATGGCGCGCCGCTGGGTAAACTCGGGGGGCAGCAGGATGCGGCCGATGTCGATCCCGGTCAAGTGGATGCCATACTCCAGCAAGACCGGCTGGCAGGCCTCCTCGAGTTGCTGGATCATCTCCGTCCTGCTATCCCCCGCTCTGTTCAGGCGAGCAATTTGGTTGATCGTCTTTTCATTGGCCACGTTGCGCGTGTAATACTCTAATAGCCCCAGGACCCGTTTCTCAGTGTCCACGGTGCGTTCGCGGGAGTGCAGGAAACCGCCCTCGTAATAGAGGCGGATAATGTCACTCTCGTTGTAGGTATATTTGCCATCTCTGCGGTTAAAGCCGGTGGCGATCTGGTAGGTGGCATAAATGGGACGGAGGGAAAAGATAAAGCCGTCCTTGGTCTGGATGTTGTCAATGTTGCACTCGGCGATCTTGGGCCGCAGGTCAATGACTTCGGCGATCTTTTCAAACTCGAGGGTAAAGGCGATACCCGGGCCGTGGATGCGGGTCAGGCGGCCGCTGCGTTCCAGGATGACGGCCGCGCCGTTTTCAATGATGAGGATGCCCGGGGCGTCTAGTTTGGCAAAGATGCTGGCCAGGGGACCGTCCGGCTTGACCACCAGTTTACGGCCGTCGGGAAAGATGATCTGGACCTTTTTCTGACCCATAAAGAGGCTGGCTACCCAATACATTAGGCCATATTTGATCTGGCCAGGTTCTTCATAAAAACCAAAGAGCACCTTGACCGAGGTATAGAGCATGACGAACATGGTCAGCAGCCAGGCCAAGAGACCAAGCCAGTTTCCCCGCAGAGACCCTGTCCCCAGATCAGGCCCTTTGGCGATGATCCATCCCAGGAAAAAGACTGCCAGCAGCAAAAGGACTCCGCGTAGCATGAACTTTAACTTGCCCTCTTGCATCGTCATCTCCTTCGCTCTGAACGTGCTCTTGTTATGGTCAGCCGTGCTGCGGGGCCGTTTATGGCCTATGTTTTAGCCCCATCTCGGGGCTGGACCGTTGTCCGTTGCTGCTCTTGTCCCCGTGCAGAGCATGGTTTCGCCCCTAGTGTACCCTGAATGGGCCGACTTGTCAATACGGTGCTTGTCAAGGCCCTGGAGATGTGTTATGATAGCAGGGATTTTCCAGCGCTGTTTTATGGTCGGCCGCCACAAAGGATGGAAATGGGGCCGCCCCCAAGGGTTTTAAGGCGTGCTGCGAGGGTCGGCCTCGGATCGGCAGCCCGGCCCGATTGGCAATTCGGGAGCGACCTTGGGCAAGCCCTAGGTCTTTTACCGAACAGAGGTTGTGGATGAGTATGCCCGAACGAGAGCACCTGCTGGAGCGCGTCTTTCCCGGCCAGTTGAACCAACTGACCCCCATCAGCGAGTTTGTCATGGAGGCCGGCCGGCAGGTGGGGCTGGATGAAAACGCGCTCTTTTCCATCCAGATGGCCGTCGACGAGGCGGCGACCAACATCATTGTGCACGGCTATGAGGAGAACGGGCTGGAGGGTACGATCCATCTTTTCTGTTGGCAGCAGGGTCGCGATTTTGTGGTCCAACTGCGCGACAGCAGTCCGCCTTTTAACCCGGACTGTGTTCCCGAACCCAATCTGGATGCCGCTCTGGCGGAACGCCGCGAGGGCGGCCTGGGCATTTTTTTGATGCGGCGGATGATGGATCGGGTCGAGTTCGCCCACGAGGATGGCCAAAACGTGCTGACCATGACGCGCTGCATTGGCTTTCGGGCCGACCTGCCGGACGGCTCGGCGGAGGTTTCCCCACGAGGCCGTATCGATGCGACCCGCTCCCGCGAGTTGGAACGCCTGCTGCGGGATCCGCTGGAGGCGGGGGCCCGCCTTTTGCTGTTGAACCTCTCCCAGGTCGGCTATATCAGCAGCAGTGCCCTGCGCGTGTTGCTCATCGTAGCCAAAGATCTCAAACGGCAGCAGGGCACGCTTTTGTTCTGTTGCCCTCGGGACAGCGTGGCCCGCGTGCTGCACATCACTGGCTTTGACCGGGTTTTTTCCGTCTATGAGACGCGCGAGGCGGCGGTGCAGGCCCTGGAGGCATGCTGTGCACCGGGGACATAGAAGCCGCCGCCGGCAAATCTGGTTCTTTGCCCTGGCTCTATTGCTGCTCTTGCTCTGTGGGGGCTGGCTGCTGGCCCGCTGGCCGGATCTGCCGGCAGGATTTTTCCCCCTTCCCGCGCTGCTCTTTAGCTCGCTCAGCCTGCTGTTCGCCCTGTCGGGCAACCGCGTGATCCCCTATGGCACCCACAGCATGGTCGGCATCATCAAC